>JAHPYV010000262.1 GCA_019058495.1 Promethearchaeati archaeon | reverse complement strand
TTCCACCGCTTCATTCTGTGGCTTAATGGCCGATATGGCGACGAGAAAGCACGTGAGATAGCAAGCCACGTCAAATATGTCCTAATCGCAGGAGATATCGTCGATGGAATTGGCGTCTACCCGAACCAAGCCAAGGAGCTCGCAATAAAGGACGTCAACAAGCAATACAAGCTTGCTGCCAGATACTTAGAGCACATCCCAGACTACATCGAAGTTATAATCACGCCTGGAAACCACGACGCACCCAGAAAGGCACTACCCCAACCACCGATAGAAGACACATACTTGGAGTCACTTGCAGAGACAAGAAGAATCCTCTCACTAGGAGACCCCTGTCTGGTAAGCCTGCATGGAGTCGAAATCTTAATGTACCATGGGCGAAGCCTAGACGACGTGATCTCAACTGTACCGGGAATGAACCACAGCCACCCCGAAAAAGCGATGCGACTACTGCTTCAGGCACGGCATCTGGCTCCGCTCTACGGCGGAAAAACCCCGTTGTCCCCAGAGAAGAGAGACTCTCTTGTCCTAAACCGAGTGCCGGACATCTTCCACGTAGGACATGTCCACGCCTTGGAATACGCAACTTACAGGGGAGTCCTCAACCTTAACTCGGGATGTTGGCAGGGACAGACAGGATATATGATCAGGAACGGTTTCACACCCACGCCCGCAAAGGTCCCTGTAGTAAATCTTCAAACTCGTGAAACAGCCGTGGTTCCGTTTGCCTGAAGTCAACCTTTCAGAATAACTCCAAGACTCAGGGTTATTGAACGCTTCAATGTCTTCTGTCAGATCTTTTTGAAAGACAATGGGGCTCGTAATCCACAAGCCGTCCAAGCCTATTGTCCGCAGCAAAAACATCCCGGATCAGGCTGCGCGCTATCTCAAGGCGTATCTTCTTCGTTCGCCCGTACCGTCCCATACTCACAACCTTCGCGTTCAAAAGACCCATTGCGTCCAACTCGTTTATCAACGTACCCAAACGTCGCTGAGTCAATGGGGCAATACCCAACTCTCCGCTGAGCTCGTCATACACATCGAAGATCTCGCCTGTAATCGCTCCTCGAGAACCAGTTTTGTCAAGATGATAAATACTAAGCGCCACAAGTTTCGAGTGTAAAGTGAGGTTGTTCAAGGCTTCCACAACGCGGTTATGCTCAATGTGTTTCTCGGCTTCCCGAACATGCTCCTCTGTAACAACGTTCCCACCCTCACGTTCAGCCACTTCGCCAGCGACGCGCAGAAGATCTAAAGCCCGTCGCGCATCTCCGTGTTCTGCTGCCGCAAGAGCTGCACAAAGACCGAGGGCAGCCTCAGATAGTGCATTCTTGATGAATGCGGCGTCCGCCCGTTCAGCAAGAATGTTCCGCAACTCGTCGGCGTCATAAGGTCTAAAAACCATTTCTTCCTCGCTGAGCGAACTGAGAACTCTTGGATCTAGGAACTCCTTTAGTCGTAAATCATTAGATATCCCTATGAGGGTGACCTTACTTTTCCGGAGAACTTCGTTCATCCTCGTCAGCTCATACAGCAGACCGTCCCCACATGTCCTGATCAAAGCGTCAGCTTCATCTAACACCACCATAAAAAGTGTACCAGAGAGTTCTAGGCTTACCTTAAGTCTGTCAAATACTTCACCAACGGAGAGCCCAGTGAAGGGTACAGTTGCGCCTAAGGCTTGACACATGCTAGCAAAAGTGCGATATTCAGAGCCAGCTAAGCGGCAGTTCACGTAGCATAATTTGATGGGCGCACCGAACTCCTTGGCCTTGAACTCCAAGCGACCCAGCACGTACTTGACTACTGCTGTCTTTCCCGTACCTGTTTGTCCATAAATGAGAACGTTGGAGCTTCTTGCTCCTTTAAGCAGTGGAGCTACTTTTTCACCAAGCTGCCTAATCTGCTGTTCCCTATGGGGTAACCTGTTCGGAATATAATCATGCCGCAACACCTCACGGTCCTTGAAAATTCTTACGTTGCTAATGAACTTGTCAAATACATCATCAAGCAAAGAAGAGTCGGTCATATCACACATCTCACAGTTCAGTAGTAGCAGCACTTCTTCAAATGGAGGAAATAACACCTACCGTACAGAATTCTAAATTTGGAGCACGATATTCCTAAAGGCGATAGACTTCCCAATTTGAACTCGTCAAATAGCTTAGGCACACACCACCACTTCTAGTGGAATATATGTCTGTGTGACGGATAAGGGTGGTTTGTTGTGTTTGGTGAATGTATACTCTGTATAGTTATGTTAATGCAATCATTATAATTATTGTCGTTCAAGATTTTAGATCTGTGCAATAAAAATTCAGCGCATAAGCAGGAACTAGGGCACTTTAGCAATCTCACTCCATCGGAAATGTAGGGGTGTCACTATCGAACAAGAATCCATGGAAAACCATCTTTAGGTACGTCGACATATGACTGAATATCAATCTCTTTTGAGTTTCTTAGTGCGCGCGCTTAAATCCGCTCTTCACTAATCGCGAACGGATTGTGAAGATAACTCCTCAATACGTGTAGAACGGTTCCTTTTCTTATTCTGCACCCTAGTTATGCTTCTCCACTGTGAATAGCTCCCCCCTATGCTTCTACTGGAGATTCCTATTAGAATGCAGCGCATACTTATTTTGCACTTTGGGCAGAGCTGTTACATGTGTAATCGGAAAAGAGCTGGAAACGTGGCTTTTTGTGGCGTTTAAAGGTCAATTTTAAGCTTCTCTTAGGGCGTTGTTCACCAAAACAGCTATAACCTGTGAACTGTGAAATTGTAAACAATAGCGCTAGGTGCTGCTAACAGATGCCTGCAAGGAAAATGCGCGTCGAACTGTTTGACGGCGAGGGCAATCGCTATTCGATAAGCTTTGAAGGACAGATTACCAGAGACAAAGCTCTACGTCTGATTGACCTAGTCGAACTATTGGGCGGAGTCCCGACCGGCGGAAGCAACCCAGGCACAATATCTTCTCCAACCTCCGGATTGACAAAGTTCGAACGAATGAGGACTATGGTTGTTAAGCACTTCCCGTTGATATGGTTTTCATCGCGAGAGGTTCAATCAGCTTTTGAGCAAGAATATAGAGAACCTATTTCCCTGAGCACCGTAGCAACTTATCTGGCAAGAATGGCAGTAAGAGGGTTCGCTTTG
>JAHPYV010000261.1 GCA_019058495.1 Promethearchaeati archaeon | reverse complement strand
GAACTAGAAATCCTAAGTGCAAAATATGACTCTGCATGTTCTCTGCGTGCAATGCGAGTTTTCTCAGTTTAAGGTCTTGATCGCTTACCGTTATGCCCATTGCCTTTTCTGTAGCTCTTAACGATGCGAGTGTATGGCCTATGGAACAGATGCCACAGATCCGAGAAGTTATATGATGCAACTCGCTCCATTGACGCCCCACAACCATGGCTTCAAAGAATCTTGGCGCCTCAGAAATGTTCCATTCGCACCTCTCTATGATTCCTTTCCTGACGTTTACATAGATGTTGCCGTGGCCCTCGACTCTCGTTACGTGGTTTACTTCAATGTCAATGTTGGTGTCCTTCATTTTTTACCCTCTTGCCAACCGAAATATAACTTGAACTTGTCGATTGCATCGTCAACTGTGAGACCGTATTTTACCAAAACTTCTTCGTGGGCATTCTTGTTTGGATTGTCCACTAGACCACGGCATCCCCAACAAATGGTTCCCTCATTGACGCAACAAGAATTGCAGCCTGCTCTGGTCACTGTTCCCACGCAGTATTGATCTCTTTCAAATGCACAGATGTTTTCGTTTTTCTTACATTCGACGCAAACAGGATAGTTGGGTATTTCTGGCTTCTTTCCCAGTAAAAGTGATTTGACTACTTGGAGGAATTCGTCTTTGGTCATAGGGCATCCATGCACGTAAGCGTCCACACGTATTACAGCGTCTATTGGTCTCGCTGCATAAGTGTCGAAGAGCGTTGCCTTGTCGCCGTACACAGTCTTTCTGACTTCGTCTATGTCCCTGTAGTTTCTAATACAGTTGATGCCGCCGATTGTTGCGCACGAGCCAATAGCGACCACAAGCTTCGCGTTCTTTCTAATTTGTTTCAGTCTGTCTTCATCCTGAAGTCGAGTGCAAGATCCTTCAATGAATGCTATATCATAGTTATCACTGTGTTCCTTCATGACTTCCCTGAAGCTTACAACTTCAACCTGCCCGATAAGGGTGAGAAGTTCCTCTTCCAAGTTGGCGACTTGCAGCTGATCTCCTTCGCAACCTGCAAAGTCAAAGAAAGCAACTCGCGGCTTCATTACAATGCCTCTGGTACTCCTTTAATTTTCGAATAACTAAACACGGGGCCATCCTTGCACACGTAAATCTGGTTGATCTGGCAGTGGCCACATTTGCCGACGCCACATTTCATTCTCCGCTCCAGAGACAAGATTATGTGGTCGTCTGGAACGTTCTTCTCCTTCAGATCTCCAATAACAAACTCGTACATGATGGGAGGACCGCAGACTATCGCGTAGGTCTTCTCTGGGTCAAAATCAACTTGAGGAATCAGTGTTGTAATGACACCTATGTTGCCAGTCCATACCTCATCCTCAGGACACCAGTTAACTGTAGGTTTGAATTCCATGTCGTCTCTCTGCGCCAGCAAAAGAAGTTCATCATTGAAGAGCGATTCCCGAGGCTCTTTACAACCATAGAGCAGAATGACGCGGCCGTAATCATTTCGGTTATCCAGAACATAATTGAATAAAGACCGCAAAGGAGCGATTCCAAGACCCCCTGCGATAAATAAAAGGTCTTTACCTTTCAAGAAATCTGCATCAAACCCATTTCCAAACGGGCCCCTGATGCCCACACGGTCACCCACGTTGAGAGTATGCAGTTTGGTTGTCACATTCCCTGCTTTGCGAACACATAGTTCAAACGTACCTTTCTTCGTTGGCGATGATGATAACGAGATCGGTGCCTCACCTACGCCAAAAACAGAGACTTCAACAAACTGGCCTGGCTTATGGCCTAGGTCAGAACCGTCGTCTAATTTGATCTCGAATAATGCTTCATTGGCGCCCATGGGTTTCTTTCTGACAATCGTCGCCAGTCTAGGCACATAATCTATGTTTCCTTCAGTCTGAATGTTCACTTCGGGGACAGCTGCATGAGTTACCCGTATTCCCTTGTTAAGGGTCTCATGGTACATGTCGTTGAAGAGGTTAACAGGGTTAGCGATGTCGGGCAAACAGTTTGAAGAACATCTGCCACAGCCAACACATGATATGAAACCGAACCGATCGAATAAGTACTTCCCCTTCTTAAAGTATCTGTGCCTATATCTAGTCGGTTTTGTCCGACGAAAGTTCTCTCCTGAAGCTATCTTCGCGAAATCTTCTAATAAGCAGCCATCCCACGTTCTTATCCTTTCGCCATGCTCAAGCGATAAGTCAGGATTATCCTTTACATCAAAGCAATAACAAGTAGGACACACTAAGACACAGGAACCACATGCTAAACACTTGTAGGAATGCTTCTCCCAAAACCCGCTTTCCTCATAAATTTTCTCCAGCAATTCAGGGATTAGCTCTGGCGGGAAGTCAAACTTCTGCTGGGACATGTTCATTATTTCCCTCTTCTTCTGACCGACCAACTGAATGTCTCGTGCAAGCGCGTTTGTAACATTCTTTGCGTATTTCTCTAAGAGTTCCTCTCCCTTCTGAGAACCGATGTTTATTGCGTACCTGTTTCCCAAGTCTGTTAGCATTAGATCATAGCCATACTCGACTGTAGCGCAACCCATTAACGGAGCAAAACACCACTTCGACATCTTCTGAATATTGACCCCGATGATTATGGACGAGTTTCTCTTTTCAAAGTAGTACGGGTCAGACTTAGTCTCTCTGAAAATCTCGTCCATGTGGAGCAAGGCCATTATATCATAGGGATGAACTCCAATGATTATTGTAGGCTTAGCCTCAGCAGTAAATCCTTTGGCAGAAAATCCGTTAGACAAGTCATAGGTGAACAGGGTTTCGCGCTGAGGAAAGAAATACTTCTTTGGAGGGAGAAGAGTTACATCATAGTCAAGCCGAAGTTCACTAGCAGATTCTAAGAGCCCAAAAGCGAATTTGTTGCCCTTTGACTTGACACCAAAAACATTCCATGATTCATTTCTAATCAGGGCATTGACAAAATCTGAAAAGTCCTCTTTCGAGATTATTTTCATCCTTGTCTCACCATGCATCTCCAAGAGCGAAGATTCGTCAGCATTGTGGTGCTGATAGTGAAATTTATTCTTTCTTCTAAATAAGCACTAATTCTTAACATCATAAAATGCAAGAGTTATGGTTTGACTGTGGTTCAATGATGAGTTAAAATACTGAAGAGCACCTTA
>JAHPYV010000260.1 GCA_019058495.1 Promethearchaeati archaeon | reverse complement strand
AAACTAGGTGGAAGCGGATGTGTGGAATTTCAGGCATATTTGGGAAAGTAGACGAAGACTCAATTGCCCGAATGATGAAAGCACAGGAACACCGTGGACCAGACGGAGAAGACCTTTGGATTTCACCATCAAACAATTCTGTGATAGGTCATGTACGGCTTGCAATCATCGACGTTGAAGGTGGAAAACAGCCGCTCAGTAATGAAACTGGGGTTTACTGGGCAGTAGTGAATGGAGAGGTTTACAACTATTCAATCCTACGCAGAGAATTGTCAAACCGTCACCACTTCAAAACCCGAAGTGATTCGGAAATCGTGCTACACTTGTATGAAGAATCCGGTCCTCAATTCGCTGAAAAACTTGATGGAATGTTCGCCCTCGCTTTATGGACGCCGGAAGGAATTCTGTTAGCTCGAGATCCGATAGGAATAAAACCACTTTACTACGGATTTGACCAACAATTCAATCTGTATTTTGCATCCGAAATCAAATCGCTTGCTCCAGAATTGAATCCTATTGCAGAATTCCCAAACGGCCACCTCTTGTTTATGAAAAATAACCGCGAGTATCGTATTTGGAGTTTCTATTCTTTTCCGACTCCAACAGAAGATCCCACTGATACCTCAGAAACCATCAGTATGATTGAAGAGCGACTAAGACGTGCAGTAATAAAGAGACTAATGTCAGATGTACCATTGGGTGTCTTTTTGAGCGGTGGCCTCGACTCAAGCTTGATTTCTGCAATCGTACGGCAGAATATGAAAGGTGATCTTCATTCATTCGCGGTAGGACTTGATAACTCCCCAGATCTAATAAACGCTCGAAAGGTAGCCCGATTTCTCGGTACTATTCATCATGAACGTATTCTCACTCCACAAGAAATCTTTTCTGAGCTTCCCCACGTAGTGTACGCGCTTGAATCGTGTGACCCAGCATTAGTTCGAAGTGCAATACCGAACTATTTTCTGGCGGAGTTAGCATCACAACATGTCAAAGTTGTGTTATCAGGAGAAGGAGCGGACGAACTTTTCGGCGGATATCATTACCTCAAGGAATTCCAGGAGCAGCCAAAGTCATTTGGACAGGAATTGAAAGAGATCACGGCTTCTCTACATAATTCTAATCTCCAGCGGGCTGACAGAATGTCCATGTGTCACGGTCTGGAAGCACGTGTTCCTTTTCTAGATCTAGAATTGGTTCAGTACGCATTTCGCGTCAGAAATCAACTGAAGTTGCGTGAGGGCGTCGAAAAGTGGATTTTGCGCAAAGTCGCAGAAAAGTACCTTCCTAACGAAATAGTCTGGCGCAAAAAAGAGAAGTTCTCGATCGGAACAGGAATTGGACCCCTCTTAGAAGAATACGCAAACAAAACGGTGACTGACCGAGAACTGAGTGATGAAGAGAAGGTTCTAGGTCGCCCTCTTGTCTCAAAAGAAGAATGTCTCTATTGGGAGTTTTTCAAACCTCATTACGGAAGGTTAGACATAATTCGAGACATGGGAAAGAGTAAGAGTCTCGATCCTGGGCAACGTTGGCGAAGCACTTTTGCTTAGAAGCACGCGGTTGAGGAAATCAGAATTTGGATCACCAGATTACAGTCCCAGATCCTTCGTTCTCATCCCGAGCATCTGCGTAGCTTTTCGGGTTCTCTGGTAGGCAGAGTATAGAGACGCACACGAGACTAGGCAATGGATTCACCAGATTGAAGTGATTTTGAGCATTGCCTGCAAGTGCGCCAACATGCTCACAGTTATGATTAATTGCACGATGCTGAAGAAAGCGCGGGTCATCTTCTCTTCCCTCTAGCGGACAAGCTGTTCAGAAGAGGCCCTGATCCTCTTCCTGCAGATCTTCTGAGAGCAGTCAGATCATGATGTCACACCAAAAATGACGTTATATAAAAATTTGCACTCAGATACTTAGAAGTATAGCACCCATTTGTTTTTCAAGGGGATTAACTTGCTTGTCTCTTCCCACTAATAATACCCATTGTTCCCAGCACAAATGGCGATTTCAACGCCCTCGGATTGAAGATAAGCAGCATAATGCTTTTTAGTATAGCTAAGCATCTAGAGTCAAAACAAAATCAAGGTGAAGAACGTGAAAGGATATGTGACTGCAATTGAAAATGAGACTAGGAAGAATAATGATTTTCGCCGAGTATTGTACACAGGTAAGCACAGCCAACTCGTGCTCATGAGTCTTAAGCCTGGAGAAGAAATAGGCATGGAAACTCACAAGACTATCGATCAATTCTTCCGATTTGAAGGCGGAGAAGGAAAAGTGATTATCGACGCCGTGGAACACCGTGTCAAAGACGGCGATGCAGTAATCGTCCCAGCAGGCGCCAAACACAATGTCGTCAATACCTCTAAGCAATCGGAACTCAAACTCTACACGGTTTACTCGCCGCCTGAGCACCAAGACAAAATAGTGCGCCATACCAAAAAAGAAGCAGAAGCGAGTCCAGAAGAATTTGACGGTCGAACTACGGAATAGTAGCACTCATTGAGAAAATCAGGACCAAGGACAAAGTGATTGATCTGATCTTCTTGTCTCCGTACAGAGTGGGCGACTTCGAACTCTCGAACCCCATGGTGATGGCGCTGTTGACCTGTTGCCGTGTGGTCGACAGCACTGTCCTACATCTAGATTGAGCTTGCCTGGGAAGCGACATAATGGAAAATCACACGAAAGAAGGAAGCACTGCAAGACGTCGACCTGAACCAAGGGAGATCCTCCTTGGAATTATCATTCTAATCGCAGGTGTTCTCTTCGAGTACATCGATACTGTCTTCCTAAGCACAATCGGACCTTTAGGACCTGATGTGTTTCCACCTTGGATCTCGCAATGGGATACCTCTTTGATGCTGAGCATCAACCCAGGGCTCTTGAACCCGATTCTAGGTATTCTGTTGAGCTTGATAACTCACGTGGGTAGCACGCTTGCCATGGTAGCGCTGTGCGTATTTCTCTATTGGCTGGGCTATAGAAAGGAAGCGGCATTGATCTTTACAACTGTCGTGATAGGAACCATCGTACTAGCTCCCTTGAAGCTGATCGTTATGCGACCGAGACCATACTCGACGCTATCGGCAGTCGTTCCCCTCGATTATGAGTCAGGCCCAAGTTTTCCCAGCGGGCACTCAGAGAGGATCTTTGCCCTTGCAGCTGTTTTCCCAACAACGAGAT
>JAHPYV010000045.1 GCA_019058495.1 Promethearchaeati archaeon | reverse complement strand
ACTCTACAAAATCCTTCTTTAATTCCATTGATTCTCCGACCCAGCCTCTCTTGCATACTTCTACCTTGCTGGCTCTTGACTTGCCACTAGTCAATCAGCAGGATAGCATAACGGTTCATAGTTTCTGAATAGGTTTTGAGAACTTCAATCGGATAGCCCAACTGACTAACAGTGGCAAAGACGTCTATGGCCATACCCTCTGGAGTTGGACGCGACAGTCCAGGTTGTTTACAGGTTTGCCTATTCCCTGTGCATTGTTCGCATAATCCGCAGCTATCCATGACGAGGAGGAATGTCTTCCTGTAGCCCGATAGAAAGATCTCTTTCTCTAGCTCCAAGAGACTCAAATTGAGCCTTTTTGTCCACGCATGGCGGTCTTCTGGCTTACTTACCTTCTTTGCGAAGTGAAATACGGCTGCTTCCTTGTATTCCTGGATAAATCTCTCGCACTCCGAGACAGGTGGCGTATTGGGAGGGCAAGAAGCATTCCTACCATACTCGGGACATCCAAACATGCATTTCATCCTTACCCATTGGGATACTACGATCTTCTTCGGATCGATCCACTTGTAATCATTGAATCCTTTTTTCAGAAATTTCTCCTCTAAATCGCTTTTCGTTGCCATTTTCACACCTCGAAGGAGTCCTTCGTTGTCACTGCACAATGACGATTAATAACCCTTCTTTTGGCATAAGACGGTTTTTAATCTTCGGAAGATACATGTGACACTGTGGAGAAGGCGATGAGCGGAAAGGATGTTTTCGGGAAGGCCATAATGGATGTGTGGAGAGGAGAGAAGGCCACTATTAGTGTCCGTAGGGATGATGGATACCTAGATCAAGAAGAAGGAAGCTTCTACTTCGCAAGTCACGAACAATTCCCCGAAGCTGACAAGCAAGCGATGAATCTTGTACAACCCATGGTACTTGATGTTGGATGCGGCGCGGGAAGACATTCTCTATACCTTCAATCAAAAGGACTTGATGTAGTATCTCTGGACATCTCTACACTGACAATACGAGTAGCATGCAAACGAGGGGTCAGAGCTCCTGTTCTTGCGGCTGCACCGTGGCTTCCCTTCAAAGACAAATCATACGGTACGATAATTCTCATGTTTAACAACTTTGGCATATGCGGAGGATACGAAGAGACTGTAACATTTCTCAAGGAACTAAACCGCATACTGAAGTCAGATGGGTGCATTCTTGCTTCATCACTGCACCCCACGCTTACGAAGAACGAGAGCCACCTAAAGTATCATGAGTTGAACAGGAAAAGGGGACTGCCATTAGGACTAGTCTCAATAAGACTAGAGTACGGTGGCGAGGAGGGGGACTGGTTCAAACTGCTTCTAGCCTCACCTGAAGAGATGAAGATGCTATCCCAAAAAGCAGGACTAGAGCTTGCCAATACCATTTGCCATCGTGATGAACCATTCTACATTGGAGTGATCAGAAAAACCTAGAAATCAGGGAAGTGTTACCTGGTCGAGTCAGGAACCACTACTGAGAGATCTTCGCCAATATCTTTCTTCCAAATTCCTTGCACTTAGGAAGTTCTTCTTCTTCTGAGATAGGCCCTTTCATTCTCTGAACTTTTATTGAGACCAGGAGAAACTATTGTCAGTCCGAGAACTTTCTCTTTCAGACTAATTAAGGTTCCATGACAAAAAGATCTCTAACAAGGATCTTCGGAGCGGAGCAAGTGAAGTTTCCTGCGACTCCACAAGGTATCTCTGCATCCATGTTCCGAGGCTGAGACATGTTCGACCTCTCAGAAAAAGAATGTAGAGTCAATCTCCTAATCCTCTTCGTGGAACTGGCGATCTATCCACCAGAAGAATCCAGCTGAGAAGAGTGCAGTGCCCAAACTCAGTGCGATCACTGATATTGCAAAGTACAGGCTGTTCGCCATCAGTAACGTTCCACAGAGCAAGAAGATCAGACCGAACAGAAGTATAAAGGGCATGTAGCGCCGTTCTCCGGCGAGAGTCTTTTCGTCAAATTTAACCATTGCGTAATACCCTCCATTAGGTGATTGTTCGCAACATTAAGTTATAAGGGTTACTAGGTGGAAAAAAATCTCACCCTAAGGTGAGGCTAGTGGATTGAAAAGACAGATGCCTATTAGCATGTTTTCAAGGAGCAATTGACTTGATGTCGTCATGTTCTGAACTCAAGTCATCTGATTTCACGCATTTTTGACAGGATATGACGTTGTCACCTTGGCTAGACATGGAATGCCCGCTCACCTCCAGATCCTTTAGGAATATCAAGCTTCTTTCCAAGTGACAGATCGAGTTCATGATTTGCTTCAAGATCGTTGATGAATATGGGTGGGAAGCGTAAAGTTAATCATTCAGATTAGACACAGTAACGGAATATCCAGAGGACAGGTGAGCAAAATGGTTGTTTCGATTAAATGGTTGGATCACGCAGGTTTCCAAATCAAAGGTGCAGGAAAAGTAATATACATTGATTTGGCTGAGGACGCCGACGCTTCCGAGAAGGCAGACCTAGTGCTGGTGACTCATTCACATCCAGACCATTTTGATCCCTCAAAAATCAAGAAAGTTCGTAAGAACAGCACAATAATAATAGCTCCAAAGGATTGCGTTCCAAAAATCGGTGGAAGCGCAAAGTCCTTGAAGCTTGGAGAGGAGACAACTGTTAGCGACGTGAAGGTCAAGGCAGTTGAAGCTTACAACTACAGGCGTTTCAGATCTCCTGGTGTTCCTTTTCACCCTGAGGGATTCGGAGTTGGATATGTCATAACTGTCGAAGGCAAAGTGATCTATCATGCAGGGGACACGGACTTCATTCCTGAAATGGCGAAGCTTGGACATGTGGATGTGGCTCTGCTCCCGAGTGGTGGAACATACACGATGGACAATCCAGAGGCCGCTGAGGCGGCGACAACAATCAAGCCCAAAGTAGCCATACCTATGCACCGTTGGAACACTGATCCCAAAGTATTCAAAGACCTAGTGGAATCAAACTCAAACGTCAAGGTAAAACTACTGGTTGAAGGAGAAGAATACCAGTTGTCCTAGACGCGCCCTTCCGATCATTTTGGACATAGAACATATGGTCTTTAGAATAGGACCGAATGATCCGAATCTGGACTCAGAGTTTAGCAACGCGTGACTGGTTTTTCTTGATCTTCTTCAATACGTCTGGGTTGACCGTATTCTCATAGACCCCTTTCAGAGCCTTTTCCACTTGGATGCCATTTTGACTCATGAGTCTTGCCATAGCGTCCTGATTCTGCACAGCACTATGCGGGGTGAGAACGACATTCTCCAGAGTTAGAAGAGGACTATCTTTTTCTAACGGTTCTTTCTCGAAGACGTCAAGCCCGGCGTAGCCTATGCGCCCATCACTCAGCGCTTTAATCAGCACCTTCTCATCCACAAGCTGTCCTCTTGCAGTATTCACGAGAATGACTGAGTTTTTCATAAGACCGAATTCAACTTCTCCGATCAATCCCTTTGTCTCTTTCGTTAGAGGAGAATGGATTGTGATAACATCGGATTCCTTAAGAAGGGTCTGCAGATCAACTTTTTTACATCCCATCTCCTTAATGTCGTTTTCCTTAACGTAGGGGTCGTACGCAAGAATCCTCATCTCAAATGCTTTCATTCTCTCTGCAACTGCTCTTCCGATCCTCCCAAACCCTATTATCCCCAAAGTCTTGTTCCGCAGTTCTACTCCGAAGATCATAGTCCGCCATCCTCCCTCAAGAACAGTCTTATGCATCTTAACTATGTTCTTGGCGCACGCCATGATGAGAGCGATGGCGTGTTCCGCGACTGAAACTGTTGTGGCAGACGGTACGTTCATAACCACGACGCCATGATCAGTTGCCGCATCCACATCAATCTGTTCATACCCTACGCCTGCAGACTGGATGAATTTCAGCTTGTCTCCAGACTCGATTATCTTTCTAGTAATTTTGTAATGACTAATAGTTTGCATGAAGAGTATTCCATCGAAGTCCTTCACCTTTCGGCTTAGGCTTTCCTCAGATACGTCCAACGTGCAAACGATTTGTGCACTCTTTATGTGCTGGCTGATCCATTCAGGCAAGAATTCCATACCCGTTACAAGAAGCTTCTTTGGATTTACTTTCAATTCCACAAGCCTCCACTCTCATAGCTGTGATGCGCTATTTCTGGCTTTTCGACGAGTCATTGCAGATGATTCTTCGACTCTACTAATGCCAAGTATACTCTTAATATGAGTGCTGCAATAATGTATTCTCTAACACACAGGTAAGAAGCCTGAAACTACTAATTTGGCGAGTTGACGATAATGATTGGAAAAGGTAAAGGTTTTTCGACAAAATCTGTTCATGGGGGTGAGGAGCGAGATCCATCAACGGGAGCAGTTTCGACCCCTATATACGAGACATCCGTCTTCGCTTTTTCAAGCACAAATGAGCTAGTTGACGTCGTGGGTGAAAAGAAAGACGGATACGTCTATACGAGGTTCGCTAATCCTACTGTCAGAAGTGTCGAAAGAAAGATGTCAGAACTTGAAAGTACTGAAGACGCTGCCGCCTTTGCGTCGGGCATGGCTGCAATATCGACGACAATCCTAACCCTCGTCTCGTCTGGCGACCACGTCGTTTCAACGAGGGATTTGTACGGTGGAACATTGGGTTTCTTCAAGAATGTTCTCGTAAAATTCGGCGTGGGTGTTAGTCTAGTTGATACCGTGCACCTTGGGGAGATGAGGTCAGCCATCCAGAAGAACACGAAAGTTCTCTTTGCTGAAACGCCAACGAATCCGACGTTGAAAATCGTTGACTTGCCAAGTGTCGCTAAGTTGGCTAAGAAATATGGGCTCACGACGGTTGTCGATAGTACCTTCGCTTCCCCGTACAATCTCAGACCTGTGGAAAGTGGGATTGATATTGTCGTTCATAGCGCGACGAAGTACCTTGGAGGACACAATGACGTAACATCCGGTGTTGTGTGTGGAAACCGAAGCTTCATCCGGAAACTAAGAGAGATGCGTAAGCCCTTGGGTGGAACCCTTGATCCGCATGCGGCATGGCTAGTACTAAGAGGATTGAAAACGCTTGGCTTGAGGATGGAAAAGCATAACTCCAATGGTTTGGATGTGGCGATGTACCTCGAGAAGCATCCTAAAGTCAAGAAGGTCTATTACCCTGGTTTGCCAAGTCATCCGCAGCATCTTATTGCAGAGCAACAGATGAAGGGTTTTGGCGGAGTTGTTGGTTTTGAGATCGATGGGGACCTAGGGGCGACGATGAAATTTGTCGAAAGCCTCAAACTGTGTGCAATGGCTCCAACACTAGGAGGAACTGAAACACTTGTCACACAACCTGTCACTTCATCGCATTACAGCGTAGGCGCAGATGAAAGAAAGAAAATGGGAATAACGGATCAGTTGGTGCGACTCTCTTTAGGAATCGAGGATTCAGAAGACATCATTGCAGATCTAGGACAAGCATTCAAGCAGATCTGAGTTGCTTAACTCCACCCAAGAACACAGGATTCACCGAATTCGTTTCGGAGGGTTGATGCCCTGGCAATAATTCTTCACATAATCTCCCTTAAGCAGTGGAACAAAGGGAAAAAATAGATGATAATCAAGTCAATTGATTGTTTGACGCGAGATATATCTTATGAAGGTCCGCACTTCAAGTGATCGGGTGTCTCTTCAATTATGTCCCAACAGCCGGAAGAAATGATTCTTTCTTTTGTCGTTTTTCGGGATTGATGTCCGTCATCAATAATCAAGAGACCGTCTTTCTTTGTTATCCTGTGAATCTCTTCTAGAAAAGTCAAAGGGTCTGGAACACTGAAGAACATATCAATTGCAGCAACTCTGTCTGCAATATGATCGGAGATTCCAGAGTGATAACCCCTTGCTAATACAGGCTCGACATTTCTAAGATGGTATTTTTCCATTTTTTTCTTTACAGCTTTTATGGCTAATTCATGAATATCGACCGCGTAGACTTTGCCTTTGTCCCCGACCAATTTTGAAAATCGTATCGTGTAGCGTCCTGGCCCACAACCATAATCCACAACAGTCATGCCTTCCGCTATGGCAAAGATCTTGACGCGCTTGCCAATACGTGGGTAGAGAAAATCCTGAAAATCCATGATAAGGCTCATCAAGCGAAAACCTATATTAGGCATTCTTTTCGGTTGTCTGTTTGATACTTGACTTTTCCCCCTATATTCACTTTCATCATTTGGATATTTACCAATATTAAGCAATGTTAAGCTATTTATCCTGTGCTTAACCCATAGATTCTTCAATCCTCGTTACTGAGGAACTGCTTTTGCGGGGCAAGGTAATTTGCTGAGTCCCTACTAGAGAATAAAAACCTTTAATCCCAGTTACTGAGGAACTTCTTTTGCAAGTGCCCTTGCTGTCTGATTATCGAGAGATCGGGCCATATCACAGTGATACATTGGATTCTCAAGGATTCATACATTGTTCAACTCTGTGGCAAGTTATCAGAGTCGCAGACGCTTTATATCGTAACCAAAGGGGCTTGGTGCTTCTGTGTGTAGAACCGGAAAAGTCAAAACACAGCTACGATACGAAGGTTCCGAGGGGGAGGAAATCTACACCTCGTATTTGCGGCCCATTGAATATCGAGGCTGTCGTGAGAGTTGTAAGTTTTGATCCAGGTAAGGACATCAGATTTGGTTTTCCCAGAGGCGTAGCAAACTCTAGGTGATATACTAGCACTGCTCTTATTTTACAAGATGAGTTCTAGCGATTGGTTAGAGATGAGTTTTGATGAGAAACATTTCAAGACTATTTCATTTTGCTCAAGATGATCATGTTGTATCCCTTCACGGTCTTCAAAGGGAGGAAATCAAGGTTTTCGAACCATCCAACAAGTCTGAACTTCCCATTTGTCTCTAACAAGGTCATCAGTTCTTGAGGAGCGATATTCTTCGTGTAAGCAGTAGTTGAGTAAACACTTCTCTTTCCATTGTCTTTGACCTCTAAGGTGAGCTTATCCTCGTATAATTCCTCCAGTTCATCAACGACCTTTGTTTCGAATATTGTCCTGACCTCGATTTCGCCCTGTGCTACAGTCCAATCTTCTCTGTGCTCCTTGAGAAGTTCAAGTGGAAAGTTTTCAAGTAAGTACAGTCCGCCGCTTATTAGCATATTGGCGACGCAATCAAGGTGTTGAAGGAATTGTCTGTTGGAGTCGACATAAAGTGACCTCGACAACAAGAACACAAAGTCACATTTCTTCTCGAGTCTGAAGTCATTCATGTCTCCCTCTACTGTCTCAACTTTCAAATTCTCTTCTTGCGCTTTCAGCCTCAGGTACTCAAGCGTCCTTGGATTGACGTCCAGACCTACTGCTTCGTAGCCTCTCCTTGCAAGCTCTCTCAGTTGAGGGCTGTGCCCGCAACAGATGTCGAGGAAGCGCTTCATTGGTGCATTACTATACTTCTTGGCCACTTCCTCAAAGAAGTCCACCTGCTTCTTAACCTCCTGATAACTGAATGCTATCTCATAGTAAAGTGGCTGGTCGTAGACGCTCATCTAGTCCCACCTTTTTGCACTTGTTACCGTCTTCTTGGACACTATGAGATCGGAAGGTCTCACTCTTATATAAGAATCAGGCAAGAAGACCACCCTTCTTAAAGGGCGGATGAATTGCCTTCTCGTTGGGCTTAAATATGTGCTGCTATTAACTCTCGATTATGTTTAGAACTATTAAAGTGGCTCTGCCCTTTGACCAATCGCTTGCTGAGACAGCGGTTGCCTTCAACGAGGCCTGCCAGATAGTTCTGAACTACGGCTCCAGACACAGGGTCTACGACAAGAGCGTTTTGAACAAGGCAACCTACCGCCAAGCTAGGAAAGAGGTTCCGGGTCTTCCATCTGCCTTAGTTCAAACTGCAAGAGACGAAGCGTCTGAAATGCTTCTGCGAACAGGTTTCGCCAAAGTGACCAAGAAACGCCTATCCATCAGATATGATGGTCGCTGCTTCAAGTTCTACCCTGAGTCAGGATACGCTTCGCTGACGACTGTCCTTGGACGCATAAACCTTCCCTTCAAGCACTACGCATACATGGACAGGTGGAGGGGTGAGTGCACGAATGCCCAGCTTGTCATCCGCGGGGGCAGAGTCATCCTGAATGTTCAAGTGAAGTTGCCTGACTCACCATTCAAGGCTACCGGAAAAATCCTAGGCATAGACCGCGGAATACGTAACGTCGCCGCCTGCTCGGATAACTCGTTCTTCAACTCCAGGCATCTGCGAGCCGTGAAGGGCCGCTACCAGTTTCTAAAGCGTAGACTTCAACACGTGGGCACTCGCTCTGCGCACCATAAACTAGGTCGGGTGTCAGGGAGAGAGAGACGGTTTGTGTTGAACACCAACCACTGCATATCAAGGTCTGTAGTGAACAAACCCTTTGATGTGTTTGCGTTAGAGAAGCTAGGAATCGTCAAGAAGAAGGCGAATGGGAAATGGCTCAACAGAAGACTCGGTTCGTGGTCCTACGGAGAACTACAACGGTTCATAATGTATAAGGCGGAGGCACAGGGCAAGGCAGTTGTCTTTGTGAATGCCAGGTATACGTCTCAACGGTGTTGCCGGTGCGGCTTTGTCCATAGGCAGAATAGGCGTGGCTTGGCTTTTCATTGCGGTAATTGTGGGTTCAGCCTGGACGCTGACCTTAACGCGGCGAGAAACATCGAGGTGCTTGGCAAGTCCGAGTATCTCAGGCTCTTCGTCAACGAGCCAATCGTAGCGCCGGGTGAAGCTTCGCCTACGGGTGTAGTGGATGGTAGCTGCAAGCCACCTGACTCGTTAGGTGGTAGTTGACATAAGAATCATCATGCTTGAAGTAGAGGAGGCAAAAGAGAGGATGGCAAAACTTGCCGCGGTTATCTTCGATCTGGGTGATACTCTTGTCAAGACACCTTGGGGCATCTTGCTAATGGAAAAAGGGTCTAGTAATGAGGTAGCCAAATTCGAGTCGATAGTCAAGGTCACATACGACTCGCTTGTTAAGGGCGGAATCATGACCGAGTGGCCTTCCTTCTATGAGAAGTATATGTCTGCCCGCGCTCAGCAGTTGCGAGTGCAGAAACAGACGCTAAAGGAGTACGATATGTGCGAGAGAGTAGCAAGAACACTTAGCGCTCTCGGAGTCAATATCTCTGCGCGCTCAGAATTAGTCAAGAAGGCTATAGAAGACCATTACGATTCCTATGAAAGTTACGTCAGCGCGGACGAAGAGGCGTCCACCACACTTCGAGATCTTCAAGCAAGGTACAAGCTCGGGCTAATAACCAACTTCGCTTACCCTCCTACTATCTACAAGCTACTTGACAGATTTCGTCTCGCGCAGTTCTTTGACGCAGTCGTCATTTCAGGTGAAGTGGGCTGGGTGAAGCCCAGCCCGAAAATATTCCAATTCGCTTTGTCTGCTCTTGAACTGAAAGCCAAACAATGTGTTTTCATTGGTGATGATGTAGAAGCGGATATCAAGGGAGCTAAGCGAGTCGGCATGAAGGCTATATTGCTCTCTGAGAAAGATCTTCACTGCCCAGACGCCGATGCCGTAATTCGTATTTTAGGAGAACTCGAATCAGCTATCGACGAAATAGAAAGAAGAGGCAATCTGTGAATTAGATAAAATTCGACTTTCTAAACAGGGCTATTCTCAGACTAGTCTATGTGAGAAGTGGGAATAGCCCCTCTCATTGCTTAGATACTTTGAACCTGTTTCTTGAATTCTCATTCTCCCTTTCCAAGTCGGAGAGGATCCGGGGAAGTCGTTCTAAAGAGCCGATGGTGTAAGTTGGCTTTTCGAGAGGCGAACCAATCTCTTCTGGGTATCGGTCGTTCCACTTGAACAGAACAGAGATTATGCCCAGTCTATTTGCTCCCAAGATATCCGTCTTTATTCTGTTCCCAATCATCACTGCCTCGGTTGGTTTTACCCGGAGCCTTGCTAGCGCCTCACAGAATATCTCTCCATCGGGTTTCTCGTGACCGATATCAACGGACGTTACGACCGCGTCGAAGTAGTCTTCCAGTCCGACTTTTCTTAGAGCCAGTTTAATGTCATTTTCCTTGGAGGTGCTTGTGTTGGTGACTACAGCAAGTTTGTATTTTCCTCTCAGTCTTTTTAGGACCGCATCTGTATGAGGCACTTTTTCAAGTTTAGCATTTGGCATGTGTTCATCGCCTACGCTCTCCTCTGAGATGAGCGTATCACCAAGGTCAAAGAGTATCGCTTTTATCAAATGGAACCAACCTTCGACCCGTACGAAAAGTGCAATTGCCCTATATAAAATTGAAGAGTACATTACAGAATTGGAGGAACCTTTCACTTGAAAAGAGGTATGACTGAATCAGCGAAGAGTTCCAGTCCTCGTGTCGAAGGAAAGTCATAAAATCCTGCTACGATCCTTTGGGCTCCAGCTCTGTGATACTGCTCTACTTTTTCTATGCATCGCTCTGGCGTCCCAATGATGCAAGGTGACTCACTTATCGGTTTTCCCGATGACCTAACAAGAGGCTCCGCTAGTTTCGCAACAAGTTCTTCTGTTTCTGCAATTAAAGCGCATCCACTTCCTCCATATGCCACCCGCAGCGATTCTGGGTCTCTTCCTGCTCCGCTCATAATCCCTTTTACCTGCAACAGACAGTTCCAAAGTTGTTCGGGTGTTGGCAGTACTGGGATCCACCCGTCACCCACCTCTCCGATTAGTCTTAAGATGTCATTGGAGCTACCGCCAACCCACACAGGCGGATGTGGCTTCTGCACTGGTTTCGGTTCTAATGTGGCATTCTTCAATTGGAAGTGTTTGCCTTCGTAATATACATTGTTCTCTGTCCAAAGTCTCTTGATGATCTCTATGCTCTCCCTAAGTCGCTCTACTCTTGTGGATAGCTTCCCCCACTTGAAGCCGAAGGATATGTGCTCATCTTTGAACCATCCAGCGCCAATGGCCAATTCAAGTCTTCCTTTCGAGATATTGTCTAGGGTTGATGCTGCTTTGGCTAGTAGTGAGGGGTGGCGAAACTGATTGCAGAGCACATATGTCCCTAGCTTAATCCTACTGGTACATGATGCCAGTGCAGACAAGACTGTCCAGGCTTCTAATGCATGGGGTCGACCGCTAGGTGAAAGGAAGTGATCCGAAACCAATACGGAATCATAGCCTAGGTCTTCCGCTTTCCTCGCTATACTGGCTAGGGTACCCCAATCAGCCCAAGAAGCTGAAACGTGGAGAACTACTCCAAACTGCATTCATTTCCTCCTCGCCCGACATTAACGTGAATGGTTATTTAACGATTCCTCCGCGCCAACACGCTTCTAATCATATGCTCGGCGGCTGTCCAAAGCATTTAAATAGTATCGTTTTGATATGATTTGTATGAATAACATGATTAGAATGATAAGTATGATAGATATGATCCATGAAGGTGAACAAAATGACCGAGGTCGAAAAGGGAAAGTTCCTCTATGGAACCGTTACAGTTGGTGAAAGAGGTCAGATAGTATTACCGATTGAGGCAAGGAAACACTTTAACATTAGACCTGGCGACAAGCTCCTTGTGGCAGGAGACTTGAAGAGAGGATTAGCGATCATGAAAGCGAATATCCTGAAAGAAGTGGCATTGAAGATCTTGGGTGTTATGGGTAGCAGAACCAAGGGAGAACAATCTAAGAAAGAGGAGTAGACTACATTGGAGACCATAGAGAAACCCAGGTACGGCTTTGTGGCTTGGAAGTATTTTGCTTCGATGGCTGTAATTGGCTTCGCGGGACTGGCTCTCGTCCTCGTAACCTTCGTATTCCCGCTAAGTTTCCTAGTCAGGTGGATACTGCGGCTTGTCGGCGCACCTATCGCGTTCGTGGGACTGTACATTGGAACTTCGTACATATTCCTCTATGAGAAGGCTCTCAAGCGCCGTGGGGACAACTGGTCCAAAATTGCAGAGTTTTCGCAATTGAAAGGGAATGAAAAAGTTCTTGAAGTTGGATGTGGGACTGGCATAGGATCCATAAGTCTGGCGAAGAAACTCCCAAGGAGCAAGATCGTTGGCATAGATATATTTAAGGGGGTCAGTGGCAAGTCTCCCGAATCTGCCATGAGGAATGCGCAGATAGAGGGGGTGGCTGACAGAGTGGACTTCAGATACGGAAATGCCTTGAAAATCCCGTACGCGGACGAGACATTCGATCTGGTGACTATGGGGTCTGTGTTGCATGAACTGCACAGCGAGAAGGACAAGACGAAGGCTCTGCGAGAGATCTACCGAGTCCTGAAGCCGGGAGGAAAGTTTGTGACACTTGAGATCCTTAGGAATAAGAAGTTGGCTCTGTGTGTTCTCGCCTTCGCCCTTGTCTGGAAGCCAAAAGAGTATTGGCCAACGCTAATTGAAAGAGGCGGATTCAGAAACGTGACCACGCGTTCCTTCAGATCGGTGATTAGTTTCGGTATATTCACAGGAGAAAAGCCAGTCGCTAAGCTAACTGGGAGAATATGAGCGTGTAAAATATGAAGGAGTCTATGAACAGTGTGAGAAATGCAACCTCCACTTCGGCTTATGACAGGATTCACTTCTTGATGATTTCCTTGGTTCACGACAAGCTTTACAGTTTGTTTGTGAACCCATACAGACTTCTCTATGTAGCGGGAATCAGAACAAAACAAAGGGTGCTGGAAGTCGGATGTGGTCCAGGCTTTTTCACGATTCCCGCAGCAAAGATAGTCGGAAAAGAAGGAAGCGTATGTGCACTAGACATAAACGCTGTTGCAGTTGAGACCGTGCGACGAAAAGTCAAGGAGAATTGTTTGAATAACGTGAAGGTCTTGCTTGCTGATGCAAGCAAATCGCGTTTGCACGACAACAACTTTGATGTGGCCTTTCTTTTCGGCGTTCTGCATGATTTTCCAGATGTGGACGCAGTAATGCGAGAAATGCATCGCGTTCTTAAAGCGAAAGGGATCCTATCCGTTCAGAGGCCATCCCGCTCAGAAAGGGATCTGATAGATATTATATCTGGAAACGGACTATTTGTCTTCAGAGAGAAAAACGACGGCATATTCAGGTTCAACAAAAGCGAGAAATAGAGAACGACGTTTAGGATTTACTTCATCAAAACCCAAGTGCCAGGAATGGTGAAGAGCAGCTATATTAGAAGGAATAGACAAGATCGAGAAAGCAACGTCGGCTCATGAATGATTAATTCTGATTCTGAGAAGACTAAACTGTTCAGCCGCGGTGACGAGCAGTAGATGTGCGCCAAAGAGCATTATGAGAAAAAGACTTCGGTTGAACCCTCTAAACCGCCCAAAAGCGGAGGGGCGCAAAGGTTCGCGCTCTTGACGCTAATAACCAAGCCGCTTACAAAAGAGCAAATGATGCAAAAGTACCACTCTTACGTGATGCATTATGGGTTACGAGCCATGCGCATGAAAGACGTCGAGCTTGATCCCTCTTTTTTCAAAGATGAGCTTAAGCGTCTTTGTGAAATGCACCTTATAAAAAAGGTCAATTCATTTTATAGTCTTACAGCAGAAGGAAGAGCTGAAGCGAATAAGAAACAGGAAGAAAGAGCTCACAAGTTCCTTTCCAGCGGGACTGCTGCATCTAAAGTCTCAGCATCAGCAAACATTTTGCTCTCGGGTCTGAAGTTGTCGGCTGGTTTGCTATCGAATAGTATGGGTTTGATCTCTGATGGCTTCGATAGTGGTATAGATGTCGTCGCCTCTGCCGCCGTTTATGTGGGAGCGAAACGCAAGAAGCAACTCCTGTCTACCGCCCTCGTCGTTGGTCTGATGCTCATCGGTGGCATTACCTTAGGATATGAAGGGATCTCACGTCTGGTGAAGCCAGAGACGGTTGAAGCAGGTTTGCTACCCGTGTTGGCAGCCTTGATTTCTGGAACCGTATCTTATTTCTTGTCCACCTATCTACGATTTGTTGGCAAAAGAACCGGTAACCTTTCGATGGTCTCACAATCGCTCGACAATAGAAATCATGAAATCATTGCTGTTGCGGTCCTTGGTGGAATTGCATTTGCCGCGTTTGGTCTGCCGATCGTCGATTCATTGGTTAGCCTCATCGTGAGCGTACTGATTCTAAAGAGCGTTGAAGAGATAAGCGTTGAAGCCATTAAGACTGCAAGAGGAGAGGAAGCGAATCTATCACGCTTTAAAGCCAAGTGGGAGACCAAAATTGACAATTACAGAAGTGACTACTTCAAGTATTGGATTCTCCTCAAATTGAAGCAGCCAATGAGCGTTCAGGATCTAACCGCGGAATTTGAAGGAACATTCTCGCCAACAGGTGCCTCTTATTTGAAGGACTCGGCTCTAAACATTGGAGAAAGTTTCAATTTCAAGAAGTTTAATGCAGCTTTGCTTAAGGAAATGGTTGATCAAGGTTGGATCAATGAGACGGACGGCAAATACCAGACCACCAGAAATGGAAATGGAGAACTGAAAGAAAGGATAAGACATGAAAGACATAAGCATGAACATAAGTAAAGCTGCAACGCATGACGGTGCAGGCGTGGGAATTGGCTGACTATTCCTTGGAGTCGGTCAATAGACTTCCAGTTCTATATCCTTCAAGATCCATTGTAATGAACTTGTAGCCTAACTTTCTTAGTGTATCTGCGATCTTGTCCATGGTCATTGCGTTGAATAGTAGACGGCGCTCGCTCTTCCCTACCTCTATTCTGGCTAGGGTCCCATGGTCTCTGACTCGTAGTTCCTTGACTCCAGTGATCTTCCTTATCGCTTTTTCCGCTGACTCAATTCTCCTGAGTCGTTCTTCTGTGATTCTTTCGCCATAAGGTATTCTCGAGACCAAGCACGGCGATGCAGGCTTGTCAAAAATGGAGAGCCTATGTTCCCGTGCCAGATCTCTTATGTCTTCTTTTGTGAACTTTGCTTCAACCCATGGGCTGAAGACATCTCCTCTTTCTGTTACAGCCTTGAATCCAGGTCTGTGTCCGCCCAGGTCGCTGTAGTTGGTGCCTTCAAATATGGCTTTGAATTTTAATTCGGCTGCGTAGTCTTGGAAGACATCAAGTAATTCGCCTTTGCAATAGTAGCACCTGTTCTCAGAGTTGCACACGAAGTTCTCGTCTGAGAGCTCGTGTGTCTCGACTACGTAGTGTTTTATTCCTATTTCTTTGGCAATCTTCTTAGCTTCTTCCAATTCCTCACAAGGATATGCTGCAGACGTGGCGGTCAGAGCTGCAACGTGATCTTTCAATACTTCGAAGCAAATTGCGGCCAAAGTTGAGCTATCGACCCCACCTGAGAAAGCGACGACGGCTCCACCTTTGCCCTTTTCCCTGATGAAAAGCTTGAGGTTCTCATACTTTCTTCGCAGCGCTTCGTCCATTGAAAACCATTCCCCAAAGGAGAGAGACATCGCGTTTAAATAAGAAATCTTTCATTCACATGGAAAACACTCAGACCGAAATATCGAAAGACAAAAAGAGAAAAAAAGGTTAGCGCAGACGACAGAGAGGTTATGGCCATGATTTGCCTAGAT
>JAHPYV010000259.1 GCA_019058495.1 Promethearchaeati archaeon | reverse complement strand
ATAGGCAAGTGGGTGGGTAAAAGAATGGAAACTCGCGCGCTAGCGCTAGCTTAGTGCACAAAGAATATGTACGATTTCAATTCTGATCAAGTTGCTGGTGTGGTGTGTGTTTAACGGGGCATCCGCGAACCATTCTCATATGGATCAAATTCAGCTCTTTACCGCACTTGGAAATGAAGTAGCGATCCGACTTCCATTATTATTGAAGAGGTGATATTTGATGATTTACGGTTTTGCGATGGTTTTGCTTATCGAGCTTGGTATGGTGTCCATGTTATTCTTTTTCACATTTGTTACGCTCCAGCTTGACAAAGGTCAACTTTATGAGATTATCAAAGCTAAGCGCCATCCTCATCGGTTTACAGACCAACCCAATTGTCTTCAGACAATCTCTTCGAGATGGTTGAATAGTGTTATCATCCCCTTCAGTTCTGTCTCGCACAAGAGCCTCTTGTATAGCTCGTGAAATCGACTAGGGTTGTTGTGAGCTACCCACCGCTGAAGCGTGTGGGCTTCCTGGTTCATGGAACGAGCTTGCTTTGACGTATGGGATACTGTTGAGATATTCCAGGGACGCCAGAGTAGAGGACTCGGTCTCCGCAGGCGTGGATTCGGTACGCACCATACCTATTCTTCTTAGACCCTCATCACGTATGTTGACGCTCGCATTGAGGTCCCTATCAACCACGTTTCCGCATCTACGGCAGACATAGACGCGTTCATCAAGCCTCACTTCCTGGATGCTGCCACAAACCGAGCATGTTTTGGTTGAGGGGTAGAATCTGTCCACTTCAACTGGAGTATGCACCTTCTGCTTGAGCGTGCTTATTATCCCTCCGATTGAAGTGTACAGGATTTTGCTCCCCCATATCCTCTGCCATGCCTTAATGTTCTCATCCTGGTAGCAAACGACTCCGTAGCTGTCTTTGAGGTGGCTTACTATCTTGTTTCTTATGTCTTTCTTGATGTTGGTTGACTTTGAGTATTCCTTGTCGAGCTTGGTTCTTGTCTTGTTCCAGTTCCTGCTGTGAAGCTTCTGCCTGCTGAGTTTCCCGTGCAGTCTCCTGAGCCTCTTGTTGACAGGTATGGAGTATTGGACTGCTACTCCATCAGAGGTTACAAGTTGCTTATCCAGACCAAGATCAATACCCACGCACCGATTCCTTGCCTCCTGATATTCTCTGGTTTGATACGTTGTTATGGATAGGTAGTAGTCCCCGTTCCTGTGAATCAGGTTCCCGTTGGCGACATCTACACCCTCGGGGAGTTGTTCTAAGCCTCTGACCCTTAGTTTCTGCTTGATTCCCTGTATCCTGACGTGCTCTCCGTCGAGGATCTCGTATGTGTTTCCGTACTGCTTGAGGGGAATCGATTTGACTTCACTCTTGAATTTCAGCTTGCCTATCTTGCGCCCGTTTGCTCTGAGCCGAGCCAGCCCCCTGATGTTGTTAACTGTTCGGCTGATTATGCTTTGCCTCATCTGAGAAGATAGGTGAGCTATTCTGCGGGTCTCGAAATCGTCTTTGATTTTGACTGGAACCTTCGGTATCCTATAGTCAAGTTCGAAGACGTTATCCTGGGATAGGATGAAGTTGTATAGCCATTTCGCTTCGAGAAACAGCATTCTCAGCTGGTCGGTTGTTGAGCTATTGAGGTGCGAATGGTCTACCTTGACCTCATATACCTTGCAGGTCTGATTCTTGCGCCTCTCCTTTGTAGCTTTCAGAGATGCTTTGATAGCCTCGTTTTTCATAATGCCTCTTGTACCAGCTTCGCGCTTGACAAGTACGTACCTCGATATTTATGTTCGCCATTCATCCCACCCCTAAAGGGTGTGGGCTTTCTGACATACCCTTGTAAAACCAGATCTCATCATAGTGTCGAAGCCTTCGATTGAAGTCTCTCACAAACATGGCGCGTTCCTGCTCTCCAATCTTTTTCGGGTGCTTGTTATACCAACAATGTTGTTCCTCGGGAAACCAGACACCATACGAATCCGAGAAAATCGCCCATCTGACGCGCTTCTTCTTGCACGTGGTCATGAATCGCTGAATCCATCTCGCCATGTACAACTTGTCTGGAGTCACCTGCTTACGAGTCCTTTTTAGAGAATCGTCCTTCCTTCCCGAACAGTGAGTGATGTAGATTCTCATTTTGCTCGAAGCTCCATCTCACAGAATTCTCTATTGCAGACGAGAATCCTACTGAATACTTGCTTCATACTTATCGAAGTTCTTCACATCCTTACTCGAAAGCGCTCCTAACCATGCGGTGACTGAAGTAATCTGACGAGTCATTCGTTCAAGCATTGAGAGGTCCTCATACGACAGTCTTGCAGTGCTGTTTACGTAGTTGCCGTTCCAGAGCCCAGATTTCCTGACCTTCTCATTCCACGCGTGGTTTCCTAACCAACTGTTTTATGGCTTGCAAGTCGAGCAAATCGGAGTTGTCGCAATGAGCTTCTCTTAGAGTACGCTTTTTCTCGCCGTGCGTTCCGATTCGAACGATCCTACGCTTTGCTGTGTCAGGTGTGGTTTCCCCATCCTCGAAGAAGAAGTATATGCCGTTCTTCGGCAGACTGTCTGTCGGTTCAACCCGATCCGGGAGCCCTTCAAGTATCTCGTGAACCCGTTTGCATGCCTCTGCCGCATCCGCATAGGTTTTAGGCTATTTCTTCATATAAAACCATCCATGCTTCAACGCGCTCTGCAAAACTTGCTTGAAATCGTACCATGAAAGGCACACTAATATTAAACCTCAGTATAGTCGAAGGTATTAAGATAAGGTGGTGAAAACATCAAAGTCTACGGGCTCGTCCCTTCCGATGGATTTCAGGTCTATCTTTCTTGTGTCGAGAGTGAAGACTTTTCCCTCAACTTTCTCCCTTAGTATTGAGAGATCCTTACGCATCTCGCGCAGTTTTTCGAGAAGGCTCCTTCTTATTGGAGGAGCTCTCCTATCGACCCTTTTCAAACCCTTGCCATCTTTTTTACCGCGCGCTAAAGCATCTTTCTGGTCAAAATTGATCTAGATACTCGAGCCTTTTATATGATCTCTAGTTGATTCTTTACAATGATTCAGATATACTCTAATAATAATTGACTCAATTATATGTGGAAGCAAAGAAGTTTTTGCGAATTTCAGTCATAGAAGATGGTTTCTAATGCTTGGAGAAAAGATGTTTCAAAGGGTTCTAGAGTCTCTGGGGAAAC
>JAHPYV010000258.1 GCA_019058495.1 Promethearchaeati archaeon | reverse complement strand
GTACCTGGACATGTGGGCGGGGGACTACGCCAGTATTGAGGATCTCGACAAGGCATGGAACTTGTTCACTGGAATGCCTCTCGGACCGTTCGCTTTGATGGATTGGGTTGGCTTGGATGTGGTCGTAGATGTTAGTATGTCGGTCTACCAGCTAACGGGTGATCCCATGGATAAGCCTCCTCAGAAACTGATAGACATGGTTAAGAAAGGTGAACTTGGTAGGAAAACTGGGAAAGGTTTCTACAACTACAAGTAGACAAGGCACTCCATTCGTACTGCCTCTACCAACGCCAATAGCCCACTCGTTGCACATCTCTAGATGAAACGGAGCCAAAGAGAAATCGTGTGTTCACTTCTTGTTCCAGTGTTGGTGATATTCCTTCTTTATGCGTTTCCGCGTATCAACGGAAGAATGAAGGGAAAAGAGAAGCCCGTCACCATGATATATGACGCGGTCCTATTGTTGATGGCACTAGCGATGCTCTTCCGCCTTCCACTAGTCGAAATCCTTGATCCGAGATTCCTATATGTGTGGATAGGTGCCCTGCTATTTGTTCTCGCAGACGCGATACTCTCAGTCGAGAGTTTTCAGAAGAGAATCGACCGTGGAATGGTCTGCATCATGAGTACATATGCAATAGGCCAGTTCTTCATTGTATATGGTCTGATCCTACTAGGATGAATTGAAGCGAACTTGGAGTTTTCAAAGACTCATTCTCCTTATTTGCTGGTCATTTCTTCAACTTCCTTTTTACCCTTCTCCAGTTCAGCTGCTTGTTGCTTGTCGTTTCTCAGAAGCATTGCCCCAAACTCGCCGAAGTGCGTCTTTTCCTCCTTGGCTATGTCTAAGAAAACTTCCTTTATGTCCTTTCTTTCTGTTGCCGCTGCTAGCTGCTCATAAAGGCTTATTGCGTCCAACTCGGCAATCATTCCAGCCCGCAGTATCTCTTGATCGAGTTCTTCCTTCCTCACTTTCCCAATACTGGTCGGTATAGTTGACATCATGTTTTACTTCCCTCCTGTTCCCTTTTCATTTATTGTCGTGGGCTTTTATACTTTTGTGGATCCGGTATCTTGGCTGAGTAATGGAGTCAAAACTTGCAGGCATGCGGATGATGGTGCCATTCCGCTCTCACTGATTCTGATTTCCCACTTGAAAAGTCTTGAACAAACAGGAAACAAAAGGTGGGCAAAGTCTGCGTCTGCATCATCACGCAGAAGGAAGCAAATACCATGGGGTTGCCATTCGCTGAGAACTAGCAGACATTTATAAGGCAGGCAAGCGGATATATGTAGGACGCATTAGCTCTCTATACACTATTGGGGGAGACTAAATAAGTCATCCACATTCTATATTCACGTGAAAAGCCGAATATTGAATGGTGATTGAAACTGATATCAAAGAATCGAAAACAAAGGAGGTTTACTGGAATGTGCAAGGATCTTGATGACGACATCGTCTACGTAGACGACTACGACGAAGATGTCCAAGAAGTTAAATCAGAAGCAGAACAGAAAGAACCGTCGATTGTTTTGTCGAAATGAAGTCCGGAACGTATTTGTGTTTTCCTGCTTTTAGGCTGGAATGGAATCCGAACTGGATTTCGTGTTTTTCTGAATTTTGCCTGAACCTTTTCCTTCCTTGAACTTACCATTAATGTGCCAAGTCCAAGAAAGGATGGTCTATTGTTTTTGCCGCAACTTCAATATCTGACAGGTTTCGTCAGGTGTCGCCACCTGCCAAGGACACGGCTCAGTGAGGTTATCTCTTCTGCTTTTTCTCGGCAAAAATATCTACGATATTCAATACAGTTTCAGTTGCTTTTTCCATCGCCTGCACTGAGACGAACTCTTTCTTGCTGTGCTCATTTACGTAACCGCAAAATAGGTTGGGCGTTGGCAGCCCTTTGAAGGACATGGTTGCCCCATCGGTTCCGCCTCGTATGGGCTTGATTCTCACTTTTAGCCCTACTCTTCTAATTGCTTCTTCGGCGGTCTTAACGACTTCAGGGACCCTGTCCAAGACTTCTTTCATGTTACGATATCCCTCTTCTAACTTGAGAGTGACTTGGGCTTTGGGATGCTTCTGCTGGATTCTCTTGACCCCCTCCTGGATCGTAGCCATTTTCTTCTTCAGTTCACCATAGTCGAAATCTCGCAGGATGAAAACCAACCTGGCTTCGTTGACCGAGGCCTCGATATGCAACGGGTGATAGTAACCTTGGTGCTCCTTTGTCGTCTCCGGAGAGATAGTTTGAGGGAACAAATTGATTGCGTCAGGTAGTACACGAATTGAGTTGACCATTTTACCATATGCCTCCCCTGGATGAATGTTGAATCCCCTTATTGTGATCGTTCCACCTGCAGCATTAAAAGTCTCGACGCCAAGGTATAGCTCGTCATTGTCGACCGTGAAGCCATAATCTGATTTGAGCGCCGCAATGTTCAGCGCCTCAGTACCTTTTCCAACTTCTTCATCGGGTGTGATCACGATTTTTATGATACCATGCTTTCGGGAGGGATCTCTGGAAAGGGCAGAGACGGCTGTCATTATTATGGCGATGCCTGCCTTGTCGTCAGCGCCCAGGAGCGTTGTTCCATCACTCGTGACAATGTCGTGTCCGACGTATTCTTTCAGGATGGGTCTGTCCTCCGGGGAGATGATGGTGTTGGCATCCCCCGGAAGCCTTATCTCGCCTCCACGGTAATTCCTGACTACATTAGGTTTGACGTTTTCTCCAGGTTCTTCTGGTGAAGTATCTAGGTGTGCATTAAACACTAGAACTGGTGTTTTCACATTGGGCGGCAAGTTGGACGGCAGGGTAGCTGTTACAATACAGTGCTCATCAACATTCGCGTCTTTCAGTCCCAGCTGCTTCAGTTCTTCCACCAGGATATTTGCCAAATCAAATTGCCGTTTGGTGCTAGGGATTTCCTCAACATCCTCTTTGCTTGCAGTGTTAATTTTGACATATCGGATAAATCTGTCTAATACTTCTGTCATGGGTCTGCCTCCGTATAATTCAATACGTACTGAACATATTGGAGAAAATGGTGACTATATGACACAGTCATCTCAATGTTCTTCCAAGACGCGATGACCAACCGAAGTGATATTCCAACAAAGAAAAGGAAGTAACATCAGGTTGAACCATCTTCCAAGTTCTTCCTTTCTTCTTTGAGGTCTTCACCATGCTTGTTGAACAAAACAAAAGAGAAGGAGAT
>JAHPYV010000257.1 GCA_019058495.1 Promethearchaeati archaeon | reverse complement strand
GAGATTGGCTAAGAGACCATCTTTAATTGAATCCGAGCGATAAAATCATGTATAATATCAGGAATATGTCACCTTGCGATACCCGACAATTGCGATATGACTTTGTCCAGATTGTGAAGAGAAACCGAAGAATCAAGAACAGCCAAGCACGCAACAAGCTTCCAGCAGTTGGAGCAACTCATCCGTTTGATGAGAGAGAAGAACGGGATAGTAGGCTGGAATAGCGTTAAGTAGTTCGAGCTTCAGAACTCAGAATACTCTACTTTTGAACCTCTTGTAGATCAATGAAAAAGAAGAGTCGACTCAAGCAGCGCAGAGCTGTTTCAGAAGGTTTGCTGGATTCCGTTCCTACTTTATCCACAGTTTGGGTATCATCTCGAGGATCTTTGCTCGTAGTGCAGGAATCGCCCGTTCAACTCTGGCCCGAGCAAGGGTCTCGCAGAAAGGCACTTCTGTTGCAGATGTGTCTGTAAAGATTGGTGCAAACTTGAAGAGCTTAATCCTTTTCACGCCACCAGATGAAACGCCCGGCAAAAGATGAAACGACAAAGCAGCATATTGCTTTCCAAACCATGATAACTCAACTTCCATGCGACAAGTCCAGATGAGCGCGGTGTCTTTTCCATATATCGTAGGGGGACCAGTGATCGGAGGAGTCTTGAGTGGCAGCTCAATTGATTCACCAGGGTCAATTTTCCCGTTCTCCTTCAGAATGAAGCCCGCAGCTCCAACTCCATCACCCATGATTGGGCTAGCGTTCCAGCATTCTATGATTCCTCTGAAGCTGTTGACTTTCCCGGCCTTTGGTGTCGGGTTCCATACCTTTAGTTGTAGATTGAGCCCATCACCTTGTTTTGTGAACTTGGAAGGAGCCTTGAGCTCTCCAACTTCGGTGAATTTAGCTGTGACAGACTCACCTGTCGACATCTCTGAAGGAGCATAGCCAATTCTGATTGGCTTTGATGCTCTTTCAAAAGAAGAATCCTTTTGAAGGGATAAACCATAAACGAAGCCAGAACCAGACTGTGAAGCTTGGGCAAGCTTGGTTTTGTCTTCTTCGTTGATTCCTGTGTCTTCACGTAGCCTTTCAGGCATGTTCTCCATTAGCCAAGCCATCTCGCCTGACTCTCGCACAGGCTTTGAGAAGACTGCAAAGACAGTCCACCCCCAAGCGATATCGACTTTTGCGCGTTTCCCTTTTGAAGCAAATGAGGGTGGATAGGCAAGCTGTAGCTCGGGGTCTTTGGGAGTCTGGAGAACTACATCATAGTAACTCTTTTTCGGTAGTGGCTTGTTCTCAACCAGTGTTGTTCCCCAGTCATAGATTATGTGCTGCTGAACCTGCTTCTTCCCATTAGCTAAGACTGTGCTATTCTCTGCGCACACCAAACCGACCCTAAGATGCCCTGGCTTCTTGTAGTCAGAATCAACTATGACTCGGCATCTTATGGGGTCACCCATCGTATAGTCTTCTTTCTCAGTATGAATCTTTATCCCCAAGATTTGACGTCTCCTGCGAATTTCACAATCAGGGATTTTCTAAATTTAGAATATGCACATTCTATAGAGAAAAAGCGTTGCTGTTCTATTAATAAATTACGTCTAGAAGGTCAATCCGAGTCAGTCATCTGAGAAGTTCCGCAATTTCTTGAGGGATCTCCTCTGGTTGAAACTTCTCGTTAATGGCTACTACCTTGACCTTGCCACTGGCAGCCAGCTTACCCGTGGTTTTGTTCTGAACTGAGAACTCGTATGTGATGCTCGTTCTCCCAACAGAGCCAATCTTCAATTCGACCTCAAGGAGATCGTCAAACCTTGCTGGGGAAAAGTACTGGCAATAAGCTTCGACTCGCGGTAGACCGAATATTCTGTGCGGCCCGATTTGCTTGGAAAGATCCAACTTTAGAATCTCTCTAAATAGCTTCTGTTCAGCAGCTTCAAAATAGACAAAGAAACTCGTGAAGTGGGCAATACCTGCACTATCTGTTTCCGACCACCTAACTCTCATCTCTTCTTTGATTGTTTTCAACCAGCATCGCCTACCCCGCGCCAGAGATTGACCTCAGAATGTGTGTCTTTGTGCAAAGGCGCAAATCCTTAACGGCGCTATTTCACTTCTGTTGCGAAGTTAACTGCGACTTCCACAATGGACTTGAATATATTTAAAAGGATTTATGAGTATAAGAAGAAATATTATAATTGGGAGATTCTGAAAGTCGTTAGCAGTGATGTTTCCGTTATTGTGCCTATGTGCGGGACTTCAGATTAACTTCTCCTCGATTCAATTGTCGTGGAACGCCAGAGGTAGGACAAAGTGCAGGTGTTCAAGGTCATAGCTGTCGGGGATGGCTCGGTAGGCAAAACCAGCATCACCATAAGGTTCTGTGAGGGAAAGTTTTCACAGGAGTACTTGATGACGATAGGCGCCAACTTTGGGGTGAAACAGAATACCGTCTCCTTTGGCGAAGAGAACAAAGACATCAAACTACAGATCTGGGATACTGGCGGACAAGAGAGGTTCAGCCCTATACGTGAACTCTACTACAAGGGAGCCCTCGGTGCTCTGGTGGTCTTCGATGTTACAAGTAGGGAGAGCTTCGATCACGTACCTAACTGGTTCTCTGAGGTTCGTAAGAACGTCTCGAACATACCGATAACCCTCATCGGAAATAAGATAGATATACCAAATAGAGTTGTAAACTACGATGAAGGAATGCAAATGGCGAGGAGGTGTGCTGCCCCCTACAGAGAGACTTCAGCCAAGACTGGCGAGAGAATAGACGACGTATTCTTGGAACTGTCTTACAGGATCTTGTTGTCACTGTACGGTCCGCCCAAGGTGAATGGGCAGCTCGTTATAGGTTTGCCAAAGGGCATTGTGAGGCGCTCTTCTTACGCTGAGGCAGAAAAGTAACGGTGCTAAGCGAGATGGGTCTATTTGGAGTATTCTTTCAGAATTCGATTTATGGCGTCTATTGGACTCTCCATCTTCTGAAGCATGTTCCTTGTGTCAATTCGGTACTTGTCCGGTTCGCGGAGCACTGATATGGCATTCCTGTCGCTTCCTTCATGTCTTTGGAGTAGTAGATCGGGAATCCTTTTTCTGCTAGGTATCTTTCCACATCTAATTCCATTGGGAAGTGGCAAATGCTTGGAACCCCAAAAAGCGCGGATTCCCAACTCATTGTCCCTCCCCCGCTCACTGTTAGAGTTGATAATCCTATAAGAGGCTTGGTC
>JAHPYV010000256.1 GCA_019058495.1 Promethearchaeati archaeon | reverse complement strand
GTACAATATGTCGACCCCTCTGCATGCCTGCACGACTCTTTCGTAGTCCCTTACGTCACCAATGAAGAATTTTATGCGGGAATCACTGGCTTCACGTTTAACATCAAGCTGTTTCTCTTCATCTCGACTGAGAATACGAATTTCCTTAACGGAATTTCTGAGAATGTCTTTCAGAATCCATCGTCCAAATGACCCTGTTCCACCTGTTATAAGTACAGTCTTGTCCTTAAACATCCATCATCACCCTATCTTTCAGTGGGTCGTCCCAACGATCGTGCTATCCTCTCCAAATCCAATCCAATTGTAGATGCTGCCATACCTCCTAAAGACTTGAATTTAGCAAGTATAGGAACAAGACGGAAAGAGAGTTTGAAATTCTTCATGGCTTCTTTTTTGTTTCCGTCCAACAATTGGTGCCTTGCAATATGAAAAAGGTCTCTCCCTTTCTGTTCTGACATAGCCTTCCAATCTATAGGAATTCTATGCTTCTTGCAGAATTGGATTGAATATTTGTTTGTCACGTTGCTGAACAAGTTCGAGTCAGAATAACTGTCTCTATGCCTTACCCATATCCCCAATATTTCATTCACGAACTTAAACTTGCCATTTAAAGCCAACTCCAGATAAGTCGAATAATCGACATATGCCGTGTTTGGAGGCTGAAGGAAACCCCCAATCTTAATAAGCGCTTCTTTTTTTACCATTACTGTGCCCCCCGTTATATAGTCGTATACTATCAGCGGTCTAAGCCAATCGGTCATACCTATGAACCTTTTGACATTCGGCGGGTCTGTTCCCAAATACTTCCCATCTTCGTTTATTAAGACGGCCTTGCCAAAGCTGAGAACAGTGTCGTCTGCAAGACTGCCAGTTTGCAGTTCCAACTTGTGTTTAGGGAACATATCATCCCCTTCCAGTACCGCAATGAGGTTGCCTTTAGAAAGGCGCAATCCATGATTATACGTTTCTGAAAGTCTGTGGACTCCAACGTGTTCCTGTCTCACATAGACGATTCTTTCGTCTTCGAACTCTTTTACTATTTCCCCAGTGTTGTCTGTGGAACCATCATCCACTATGACTTGTTCCCAATTCTCATAAGTTTGGGCGAGTACACTTTTGATACAATTGGCTATGTACTTTGAATGATTGTAAGTTGTCGTTAGAACTGTTACTAATGGAGTCTTGGTCATTCCAACTCCTTCATTCTTCAACCTCAATCAGCATGCTGCAATCGTATGATAAAGCGGATAATGAATGTTTCTTTGAGTCTTCGGTCAACTTCTTCCATCATCACCGCAATTGCAACATTATTTATTGTGCTGCTCTCATTAATTCCTTCTTCTTTTGACGCGACAAACTGACTTACATCTGGCCGTCGACGATTAAAGCAGAACGATGCAAATACTCGGATGCGTTCTCAGATTCCCTTCTCGGAGATGTGATCGTATCTAGCTGCGCTCGTTGATGTTGGCAAGAGGTTCTAACGATCTGCGACTCGTTGACGATAAGGCGACACTCTAGCAGATCCAAAAACAGTCCCTAGGGAAAAGGAAACCTATAAAGAGAATGGAAAAGAATAATCACAAAACCTTAACATAAATGGAATCAGCTTGATAAGAATTAGAATCGATGTTGACTATCCTTACCCCTCAAGAATCAGAAGTTTTATTTACACAACACTGAATCTCTGGGCGGGTAACGACTATCTGAACAACTCAAAAGTAGCTGCCAAAATGATTAATCAAGCCCGAAGAGAAGTCAAAGCATACTGGTTCTTCACCCCTAAGACAATCCCTGATGAAGAGTTACTGTCTATTATTGATAACCCGAAGCATGAGGTCGCACTGCACATAGTGAACAATCCCGTTGAAGAAATGAAACAACTCGAAGAGAAGACTGGCAAAAAGATCAATTACTACACGATCCATGGAACAGCACGCGTTCTGGCGAGAGTGATGTGGAAGAGATGGCGATCAAAGGCACCGAAAATTCCAACTGACTTTCCATTACAGTCTTTTCATCAGTTTCCCACAATAGGCATAGACAGCGTCTGCTACCTTCATCCACCAGACGAAGCTCTGGACCTGATCGAACAACGCATACGTGCGGGCGATGTCATATACTTCCATCCAATTTGGCTCTTTCAAAGAGGCACAATGAACCACAGAGGTCCCTGCGGAAACGTTCTCAAGAGGATCCTAGAGAATGAACGCGGAAACTGAAACTCTCGTAGTCCGAAAAAGAGGCTTCTTCACACTAGCAAGAGACTCAAGAGAGTACATGCAAAGCATCTTGCCAACAGAGGAACTGGTGGAGGAACTGCAAAGAAGACACGTCGACATCTTCACGTTTTTGGAAAGAAAATGGTGCTGCCCTCTAACAGAACCGTCTAGAACATGGGCAAGAGAAGAAGACAACATTGCAATCCTTAACTTGAAAACCTATGACGAATGGTGGAAAAACATTGGAAAAAAAACACGCAACGTAATTCGCAAGGCAGACAAAAGCGGAATCAAAACACGAGTGGTTGAACCTAGTGATAAGCTAGCTGAAGAGATATGGCAAATCTTCAATGAGACACCTATTCGTCAGGACAGAGGTTTCCCGCATTACGGAGTTTCCTTAAAGGATGTTAAGAAAGGACTTCAATCTGCGAAAAACTGCACTTACATAGGAGCATACTTGGGCGACGAGTTGATAGGATTCGTTCAGCTTGTTCAGGGCGAAAATATAGTCGTTATATCACAGATTCTTTCTATGCAGCGACACCGGGACAAAGCTGTGAACAATAGTTTAGTCGCGAAGACGATCGCGACAATTGTGAATTTGCATGAGGAATGGGTTATGTATGGTAGAATGGGAAATCACCCATCATTAGACAATTTCAAACTTAGCAATGGCTTCAACAAGTTCACGTTGACCCGGTATTACGTTTCTCTTACGTCAAAAGGCAAGATTGCCGTGAGAATGGGTCTTCACAGAGAATTGAAAGACGTGCTTCCGCAGGCGGTGAAGAAACCGCTTTTTCCGATCTATAATTGGATCAGCAGAACTAGAATGAGGATCAGGCTTCTCGCTCGTTGACGCCCACGTGTTTAACGTGTCTTTCGTTCACATCTCGTCAATCGAACCTCGCTGTGTTGCGTGTTTGAGTTCAGCAACGAAGCAACGTTAAATAGCCTCATGGTAGATATGCGTCGTAAAAAAGCAGGGCGCAGGTTGTCTGTAAAAGATATCCG
>JAHPYV010000255.1 GCA_019058495.1 Promethearchaeati archaeon | reverse complement strand
TGAAGTTCCTCGATACGAAGAGTGAAGTGGATGTCGATATTTTTCTCGACGTTTTCCAGATGTGTCATAAGTTCGATTTCAAGGACAGGCTCAACCTTGACGAATACACGATTTCCCTTGCTGATCTTCTCATGACGAAGCTTCAAATAGTTGAACTCAACGAAAAAGATGTTCGTGATGTCATAGCCATATTTCTTGATCATCCTGCTGGTAGAGGTCGGGAGGAGATAGATGATGACTACATTGCAAGGTTATGTGGTGATGACTGGGGTTTGTGGAAGACTACTTCGATGAACTGCGAGAAGATCTTGGAATTCCTGAATGACTATGAACTCGGAGAGGAGGAAAAGCAGAAGGTCAAGTTAAGACTTACACGCTTCCAAAAAAGGCTGGAGGCTGAACCAAAGGGTACAAGGTGGAAGATGAGAGCAAGGGTTGGCGAAAGAGCCAAATGGTACGAGACTGTCGAAGAAGTAGCACGCTGAAAGAGAAGCAACAACCAAAGGACACAACTGATCTGCTGATAATACTCTTCACGGATTGTAAGCTTTGATCCGTTTGCGCGTCACGCGATCTCTGGAAGGAATTTTCCGATTGCCAAGGCTCGCTGCACATGGACGTTCGAAACTCCATTCAAAGCACCCAAGGTACACGGCTTTGCTAGCCAGCATATTAGCCTCGCTCCGCTATTGAGGTCTTGTTGATAACTATTTTGCAACATAACAGATCCGCCCACGCCACAATACATGGAAGGTTACCTAGTGCCAGACACCCTAAGCCTTAATATGTGCCTTGGAGCGCCAAAAGAAAAGGTTGAAATACCTTTTCGAATCAATCTTCAAAAAGGAAGAGGTTGGGTTGACGAGATTATACTTCACTTCAGACATTCATGGAAGCGAGGTCTGCTGGAAGAAATTCCTCAACGCTGCCAAATTCTACAATGCAGATGTGTCAATAATGGGAGGAGACATCACCGGCAAACTTATCATACCAATAGTTGATGAGAACGATGGGACATATGAGGCCCGAGCATTCGGAAGAGATGAGGTTCTGAAAGACAAGAAAGAAGTTGAGGAGCTGGAAACCAAGATTAGGTCCACAGGTTACTATCCATACGTTTGCGGCAAGGCTGAGTATGAAGAGTTGCAGAAAAACCAAAGCAAACTCGACAAACTCTTCGATAAACTCATCCTCGATGGAATAAAGAAATGGATGGAGCTAGCTGACAAGAAACTTGACGGTAAAGTAAAGGTATTCGTCTCGCCTGGAAATGATGATAGATTCATCATAGACCCGCTACTTGATGGGAGCAAAAAGATCATAAACCCCGAAGAAAGACTCGTCGAGGTCGACAAGTATCACACCATGATCACATCCGGGTGGGTGAACCCTACCCCGTGGAACACGGCGAGAGAAGAACCAGAAGAAAAGTTGCTAAAAAGGTTCGAAAGGCTCTTCAAGCTTACAGACGATTATGATCATCTCATCGCAAACCTTCACCCACCACCCTTCAAATCTAATCTCGACACCGCACCCAAGCTGGACAAAAACTTAAAACCAGTCGTAGCAGCTGGACAGCCCGTTACAGTTCCGGTCGGCAGTACATCCTGTTACGACCTGATTAGGAAGTATCAGCCGAAGCTAGGACTGCATGGTCATGTTCATGAATCAGCGGGATTCGTAAGAATAGGCAGAACAGTGTGCGTCAACCCTGGATCAGAATATGGTGAGGGGATTCTGAGGGGATTCCTCATCGACTTGGAAAAAGATAAGATATCGAAGTACTGGAGAGTCGAAGGCTGAAAGAGTCTGCTGAATTTAGCCAAAAACAGCAGGTTTACCGGATAGATCACCTAGTTAATCCAATCCACGAGACGTGAGTCAAGTTGGATATTGTAGAACAGGCCACAAAGATCATTGATGAAGCTCAGAAGCACAATATCGTTCTACGAGCAGTAGGCGGAGTAGCAATCGGAATGAGGTGCCCGAGCGCGAAACACAGAAGTCTCATTAGGAACTATGTCGACATAGACCTTGTCGGCCACGCAAAGCAAGATAAAGGCATCAAGCAAGTGCTCACCGACATGGGTTTTGAACCCAATAAAAGGTTTAATGCTCTCCACGGAAAGAAGAGGTTGCAGTTTTGGGACACTAAGAAGAATATTGATATTGATATTTTTCTTGATGTATTTGAGATGTGCCACAAGTTCGACCTCAAGAATAGAATTGAGTTAGATGATCACACCGTCCCCCTAGCTGACTTACTCATGACTAAACTTCAGATAGTCAAAATCAACGAGAAGGATATTCGAGACATAATAGCTATTCTCGGCGACCACGGCTTCGGCAACAAGAACAACGAAATGATAGACTTGGATTACATTGCCAAGCTATGCTCAGAAGACTGGGGCCTATACAAAACCCTTTCAATGAATGCTGAAAAGATATCAAAATTCGTCGACGACTACGCACTAAAAGACGAACATACACAAACGGTCAAATCAAGAATAAAGACTTTTCTAAAAAGACTAGAGGATGAACCAAAGTCAATGAGATGGCGCATGCGCGCAAGAGTTGGCGAAAGATCCAAGTGGTATGAAGATGTAGAAGAAGTTAAACGATGATATCACCCCTCCAACCTCTCTAAAGTAAAACTATATATTGATCCTCCCTTCAATCTATTACACACTCCGAATAAGGAGAAAACAGAGGAGAAGAGGGTATGTCAAAGGGAAAAGGTAAAACAGTTTTCGCAAGAGAAGCAACTGGACTAGTGCGGGAAATCGGCTGGTTCACGGCAATCGCAATGGTCATGAGCGCAGTCATTGGAGCAGGAATCAACGGTTTCGCAGTCTCAGCATATGGATACTCACCAGTCGGCAACTCTGTCAGCCCGTTAGCAATGGTTCTCTTTGTTGCTATACCATTTTTCGCCTCAGCCGTATGCCTAGGAATAATGTCTTCAGCCATGCCTAGATCCGGCGGACCATACGTAGTCATAAGCAGAGCAACCAAGCCTGTCATCGGATTCCTAGCCAGCTGGGGTTCTTGGGTCTCAATCGCTTTTTCAGTGGGACTGCTTGCTCAATACGACATATACTTCTGGGGATCGAGCTTCACGGTATGGGGTGCAATAGCCCACGACGCAGGTGCAACATCGTTAGGCGCGGTGCTGACGGCATTTCCGCCTGATCCAAATACCTGGGTGTCAGTAATTCTAGGCATAATACTTGTGCTAATCATAACCGGCCTAGCGGCACTGTGAGTGAACATCTTCGGGCGCGTAATACAAATACTCTTGTATTA
>JAHPYV010000044.1 GCA_019058495.1 Promethearchaeati archaeon | reverse complement strand
GAACAGAGGCACTTCGCAAGATGGGGAAAACTGTCATAACGGTAGATCTGAATCCATTGAGCAGAACATCTAGAGCTGCAAACCTAACGATAGTAGACAATGTAGTAAGAGCAATGCCAAACATCATAGTTGAAGCGAACAAGCTAATGAGAGAAGCAAAGTCAAAACTCGGCAGAATAGTCAAAGAGTTTAATAATGAAAGGAACCTAATAGAATGCCTTAACCACATCGGGAGAAGAATCTCAAAGCTAAGTAACGAAGGACTGTCCATCGACTTTAACGAGGAACTTCAGTTCTCACCTTTGTAGTTATACTCTCAACCGAATACTTCCACAGTTCGGGAGAATACTTCTCCGGTTCTAAGAGGTGTTGAAGTGACTTTGACCGCTTCCCACCAAGAACAGAAACCCATATTACAAGTTGCTCTAGACTTTGAAAACCTGCACCGTGCCCTCCAAGTGGCATCCGAAGCAGTCAAGGGAGGGGTCGACTGGCTCGAAGCAGGAACCCCTCTAATCAAAAGCGAGGGTCTCCATTCAGTCAGGGAATTCAAGAAGAAGTTTCCAGATAAGGTAATAGTAGCCGACATGAAGACCATGGACACAGGTAGATTCGAGGTAGAGCTTGCTGCAAAGGCCGGTGCCCAAGTAGTAGTCATCTTGGCGACTGCAGACGATAGCACCATTAAGGAAGCCGTAGAAGCTGGTCGAAACTATGGCGCACAGATAATGGTGGATCTGATTAACGTCGATGACATGGTCTCCAGAGCAGCAGAACTGGAGATACTTGGTGTAGACTACATCTGTGTGCATATTGGGATTGACCAGCAGATGAGAGGAATGAAAGCCGAGAATATCATAAAACAAGTCGCAGATACCGTTCATATTCCCGTTGCAGCAGCCGGCGGAGTTAACTCTGAGACTGCTCCAAAGTTAGTTGAAGCTGGTGCTAAGATAGTAATCGTTGGTGGAGCGATTACAAAGGCTGAAAACGCGGAGCAAGCGACTCGGACCCTCAAGCAAACGATGCTAACTAGGAAACCTGTTGCCACGAAACTCTATAAGAAGTACGGTGAGGAAGAAATTGTCGAGGTCTTCAGAATGTGTTCGACGCCAAATATATCTGACGCTATGCACAGGCGTGGAGAAATGAGGAGGATTCTACCAGTGGCGCCAGGGTTCAAGATGGTTGGGAAAGCTTTGACTGTTCGGACATATCCAGGTGACTGGGCGAAACCCGTTGAGAGCATAGACTTAGCTGGAAAGGGAGATGTAATAGTCATCGAGGCTGGCGGAAAAGAACCAGCAGTCTGGGGAGAACTTGCATCGTGGAGTTGCAGAACGCAGGGTGTCGAGGGAGTCGTGATAGACGGAGCGATAAGAGACGTTGAAGACATCCGCGAAATGAAGTTCCCAGCATTTTCACGCTTGATAAGTCCCACAGCAGGGGAACCGAAAGGTTTCGGTGAAATTAATGTCGAAATAACATGTGGAGACGTCAAAGTGAGACCTGGTGACTACATAATAGGCGACGACAACGGAATTGTGGTTGTACCCAAGGAATCAGCTATCGAAGTAGCTAACAGATCTATTGACGTGAGAGAGAAAGAAAACAGGGTTCGTGAGGAGATTAAGCGAGGGAGTACTCTTTCAAAGGTTCAGAAACTGAAGGATTGGGAGAAAGTCATCGGCTAAAGCAAACCCCGAAGTATTGTCTTTTTCCATCTCCATATGCCATATTAACTCGTTGATCAATCGGTCTTGGGGAGTTTGCATTGCGATTAGTCGTCCTTGGAGCAGGGGCCATAGGCAGCCTCCTAGGCGGACTCTTGTCAGAAGTTGGTGAGGACGTCACTTTGATAGGGAGACGTGCTCACGTAAGAGCAATCAGGTCGAATGGGCTTCATATCGACGGCGTTACTGGTCGAAGGAAGATCAAAGTCAAGGCTGAAGTCGCGCCCTCAAGAGCTGGTAAGGCAGACTTGGTCCTCTGCACTGTCAAAGCTTATGACACAAGAGCAGCAGCAGCTGATGCGAGACCATTGATTAGCAAGGAATCGATTTTCCTATGTATGCAGAACGGTCTTGACGTTGAGAAAGAAGCAGCTCATGAAATAGGCGCAGAGCAGATCGTAAGAGGAGTAACAAATAACGGTGCTCTATTGGTTAAGCCAGGTTACGTTAAGCACACAGGCTTAGGCGATACGCTTATTGGCTGCCCAGATAAGAAATGGCGAGACAAGATCAATGAACTGGTCAAAGCATTGAATAGTGCAGGTCTCCCTGCCGAAATAACAGAGAGAATTCATGATATCGTCTTGTCGAAGGTCCTTGTTAACGTTGGAATAAACCCTCTGGGCGCGATAACTCACCTAAGGAATGGAGACCTCGTAAAGAATCCTCTTTTAAAGGATCTGATGAAGTCGGCGGTGGAAGAAGCGCTGAGAGTAGTCGATAAACTGGGGATAAGCATCGTCGATGGTGATATCGTCGAGAAAACCTTCAAGGTGGCTGAGGCAACAGCCCCAAATAAGAACTCAATGTTGCAGGACGTAGAAAAAGGTAAGAGAACAGAAATAGATTTCATTAACGGTGCCATCGTTCGAATTGGCGAAGAAATAGGTGTGTCCACACCAATCAATTACACGCTCACAGCGCTAGTGAAAGGACTAGAACTTAGCGCAGCTAACACCCGATGAGACCAACGCATTAAGCGACGGTGCGCGAGGCGAAACAACTTTGGAGGAAGAAGGTATCCCCAGTGAGAGAATCATGAAGGAACTTGAAGAGCGTACAAGATACGACTACACATATGACTCAGGCAGAATCCTCGGCTCAATGATCTCTAAGCCCCATAAGTTCGCAGTTGAGGTTTACAACAAGTATCTTGAGCGGAACCTGGGGGACCCTGGCTTGTGCCCTGGCGTGACCGAACTAGAGAAGGAAGCGATAATGCTCATAGGATCCCTTCTCCATCATCCTAATGCTACGGGGAATATTGTCACAGGGGGTACTGAAGCTAACCTCATGGCTATGGCTATCGCCCGAAACATGAGAAATGATGTAAGCAAACCATCGATTGTTATGCCGAAATCGGCACATGTCTCGTTCGATAAAGCCAGTTGCCTACTACGCCTTCGCAAGGTGAAAGTTGGTCTCGACAACAGATTCAAAATGAATGTGACTGAACTGAGAAAGTCTATCACCAAAGACACTGTCGCCATCATAGCTGTAGCAGGAACAACAGCACTAGGAGTCGTCGACCCAATCGAAGAGATTTCGGAAGTAGCCGAGGAGAACAATATCTATCTCCACGTTGATGCAGCCTTTGGAGGTTTTATGCTCCCTTTTCTAAACGAAATAGGATATGAAACACCGAGATTCGATTTTAGTTTAAGAGGCGTCTCTTCCATAACCACTGATCCCCACAAAATGGGTTTCTGCCCGATCCCCTCAGGAGGAATACTATTCAGGAAAAAGAATTACACCAAATACAACAGCGTAAAGGTGCCATACTTGGCAGGTGGAATCACGACGCAAGGAACGATTGTGGGCACACGCAGTGGAGCATCCGCTTGCGCCGTCTGGGCTCTTTTAAGGCACTTGGGTCGCAAAGGATTCAGAGATATAGTCAAACACTGCATGAGCCTCACAGACTACCTTGCAGAAAAAATCAAATACTTAGAAGGTGTAGAACTCACAATCCCACCCACGCTTAACATAATTGGGATCAGATCAAAGGAGCATGACATCCGATCCATATGGAAGAAGCTAAGGGAGAAAAGATGGGCTGTCGGCGGACTCAAGGAATCCCTCAGAATAGTCGTCTTGCCACATATTCAGCGCGAACACATTGACGCTTTCCTTGGAGATTTGCAGTCAGTCCTTCGTGAGCTACGCACCTAAGAATTTTTCATGAATCCATAGGCTCTAGATGTCACGAGCCACCCTGGGTCACCACTAAAGGAACATCTCCGCACACCTAGCTGCAAGCTCTATATGTTTCTTGCCTTCATTTAACACGGCATTCATGTGACCTGGGAACAGATGCTTAACATCCAAGTGCGAAAGCATTTTTATTGATCTTACCAAAGCATCTGGGTCTCCTGTCGGAAAATCAACTCTTCCAAAGGCTCCATCAGGAAACACCGTGTCGCCCGAGAAGAGAATCCCGTTTTCCTCATCAAATAGGCAAATGCTTCCAGCAGTGTGACCTGGTGTATTCATGACTTTGAATTCCCTCTTGCCAATCTCCATAATTTCCCCATCTTTCAGTCTGACATCAACTTTCGTCGGAGGAAAACTAACCCCCATCATCGTTGACAAGATGACCGATCCCTTGCCAGACTCAATATACTGAGCCTCGCCTTCATACACACAAACTTTGGGAGAAATGTCCTTAACAATCTTGGGAAGTCCGCCAGAGTGATCAATGTGAACGTGTGTGAGGATGACTTTTCTTATGCTATCCTTTCTTAGTCCAAGCGACTCAACAAGTCTATAGATGTCTGAGACGAATAGCCCAGTCCCAGTGTCGATCAGTACAACGTTGTCCCCATCTTTGAGGACATAGATGTTTCCGTCAAATCCAGAGCTAAGAATCATATGAATGTTCTCGAGTAATTGCAGGGTTGACACCTTCCGAATCAGTTACTTTCCAATTCTCTTTTGAAAGTCGTCACAGGTGTTATTGCGAACTCAATAAGAGAATAGAACGATCTGTATGAGAATATAAATAGATATATTTAGGTTAACGAAGCTAGAAACCTACGGAGTATATTGTTCTGACATAGTTACTTGGAGTGATCTTACAATGCCAAAAAATGAACCCTTTGTCGAGGCGATTGAGCGGAAACTTGGAAAGTTAATGAACTCTGCCGCAGTAGAAGGCATATTCATAATATCGAAGGAAGGTTTACCGATAGTCAGTGTAGGTCCACAAGGCGAAGAGGCACTTGAGGTGATAGGACCAATCTCATCCTCACTTGGTCAAGTCCTGAATGAGAAAAGGAAAAAAATGTTCTGCTACTTCTTGGGCGGAGGAGTTCTACTAGCCGCGATATCGGATGAACGAGGAAAATACAAGAAGATCGACAAATGGGTGAATAAGAATTCAAAGGAGATCTATGAGAAGTTCCTCAAGTAGAGAGAGAAGAGTTAGGAGAATACTGCGGGTAGATCAATTCAAAATCAGGGACTGTGTCGGGTGATAGAATCGTGGGTGAACCTCATGAGGTTGAGGACATAATCGAAGCAACACTGGATACGATACGTCAAGCTGTTAAGGAAGTTCTGGGGGGAGATCCAAAGGAGGAGAAGCTGAAAGATGGTGCAACCGTTTTCACGAAGAACGTATCTCAATGTCCTCCGCAGATCAAGGTAATCCCAGCAGACACAAACAAGTTCCGCATAATATCCACATCTCTCTGCAACATCAAGGATTGTGATTACTGGCAGCGCTGTGCACAACTTGACAGCGAAAACATGAAGGAGCTTAAGGAGGGAGTTGCCAAGCTTCAAGGAAAGGTGCTCCACAGAGGAGAGAAAAGGTGGACTGTGGGACAGGGTAAAAGCAGACATATAGTTGACGACGCCCTGCGAAGATAGGCTAATGAGCCTGAAATGGGTAATTGTTAACCTTGCATGATTGTCATCTTTTCTGGCGGATTGCCTCTACTCTACCTAACCTAGTTTAAGAGTTTGTTTGAATGTTTCCTTATATCTTCTTTTCACATCGTCTAATGTGAAGAAGTGATCCTGAGGGCCATCTCCTTCTACTACAAATGAGCCAACTACTGTTCCAAGTTTCGCTGAATCTTCTAGAGGCAGCGAATTGAGTAGTCCCGCCAGCAACCCTGCTCGATAGCCATCTCCTGCCCCAGTTGATTCCCGGAACACTTTGGGCTCTGCTATTGGTAGTTGTTTCACGTAATCTTTGCCGTAGAGTTTCGATCCCTTTGCGCCTTCCGTCACAATTATATTCGGTACTTTCGTCAGAAGTTTCTCAATCGAGGAGTTCAATCTAGAGGTAAGAATGCCGATTTCATGAGTGTTAGCTATAAGCAATTTTGATTTGGGAATTATCTCCATTAGCTGCTCTGGAGTGAATGCGGGTACAACTTGTCCGGGATCGAATATGAATGGTATGCTGAGTTGACTTAATTCCTGCGTGTAGTTCACGATAGCATCTACCGGATTAGGGGCAACTATGGCGAACTTGACTCTATCGACAGTATCTTGAATTGATTCTTTGATTGATATTTTGCTTGCGTATTTGAGGGCACCAGGATGGAATATTGAAAGCTGATTGTTCGCGGCGTCGCTAATTATGTAGGCAGCAGCAGTATGCTCCTCAGGGTGCCCTATAAGCCTTAGGTCGACTCCAGTTTTTCTCAAATGCTCGTCGTATTTCATCGCTACAATGTCTGGTCCAGCAGAGGAAACGGCAATAGCTTGCACTCCTAAGAGTGCAAGATTATAGGAAATGTTGCCAGCAGTTCCGCCGAATCTGACTGTTAGACTGCTCACATTGAATGAGCCAGTCAAGTTCTTGTTTGAGTCCGGAAGTATCACATCCTTGAATTTCCCATCAAATTTCATGATGTAGTCGAAGGCTATTGAGCCAAGAACCAACACTGTATTCTCCATATTCTCCACCGTCATGGAAGCGACACTCGAAATGAGGTAAAGATACAGTGCCCTGGCAACCGCCAAATCGTATAAAGGCAATTAACCGTAAGCTGGGCTTCGGAATGCTTCTTCTTTCTATTCTTCGTCTACCTTCTTATCAACTTGCTTTATTACGTAGAAGATTTCGGAGAGCTTGTTTATCTCAAATCTTGGGATAGTACTAGACGATGAGGGTTCTTCAGTTCGAAACTCTCCTCTCCTTATCCTAACGGATACGACTCCGGTCTCATTCGCAGGCTTGATCTCCTTCTCCAGCTTTGCGCCAACGAATACCGTCTCTTTCGCATCGAGATCAAGAGACCTGAGAGCTTCCTCAAAACTCTCTGGGACCAGTTTGTCTCCGTTGTTTATTGTAACGTTGTAGAACAAGTGCTGCAGACCTAGCCTTACAAGTTTCTCCCACTCCTTCACGGGTCTACCATACGATACGACACCGATCTTGTACTTCTGGTCTCGAAGATCGAGTAGTGTCGGAATAGTTTCGGGGAACGGTTTTAGAAAAGCGAACTTAGTGTCATGGTAGGCAGCTATGGCTGCAGCTATAACCCTATCTGTTCTCTTAACTCCAAGCTTCTGAAGGGTAACATCGAAATGCTTTTCGAAATTGTCCCCATACTCAGCGACAACACTTTTCAATGTGCTGTAGGTACTCTCGATATCTAGCGGAATGCCAGCTTCGAGCATGGCTCTCACGGCGTTAATCCTAGCCATATAAACCTGCAGTGAAGCATCGTAAAGTGTATCATTAAGCCCAAACAACACACATTTGACTTTCAATGCTAGAATCTCACCACTTTACTCAACTTTTCAGGTCTGTCGGGGTTGAGTCCCTTCCTAATTGCTACGTGGAATGCGAACAGTTGGATAGGTACAATGTATACTATTGGCGTGAATATCTCTTCAACCTTACTTTGAACCTTAATGCACTCGAAGAGGTCCTCATTCACAAGGTTTTCTTCCTCAAAGCACGTGACCAAGATCACATGGGCACCCAGTTTCCTGAAGTTCGTTACGCTCCTAAAAGTCTCTTCTTTCCCCTCGGCGTGCGGCATGAAGACTATGATTGGAGTCCCCTCGCTAATCAGCTGCATTGGTCCATGAATGAACTCTCTCGTGGCGAAACCTTCGGCAACCATCTCCGAAGATTCCTTGAGTTTGAGCGCCCCTTCAAGCGATGTAGCGTAGTTCGGTCCGCTGCCCAATAAGAAAATGAATTTGTTGGACTTCAACTTATCAGCAAGAGCATCCACTTGGGGATCGCAAAGAGAAATTGCTTCTTCAACATAGCGAGGAACTTCCTGTATCGTCTTCCTCAAATTGGAGAGAGTTACTGGGTCAGACGTTTTTTCTCTTTCAGCAGATGCAAGAGCCAATGTGAACATCGCCACTAGCTGCGAAGTGTATGTTTTGGTTGCAGTCACGGCCTTCTCTTCGCCTGCATGAATCAGTATAGTGGATTGCGCCATCTTCGTAAGCGAACTCCCTGGGGTATTTGTTATCGCAACTACTGTCGAGCCATTATCGCGTGCAAATGAAGCAGCATTCAACACGTCAGCACTCTCACCAGACTGTGAAACCGCGAAGACCATCGACTTCTTGCCAGCAGAAGCGGGAACCCAGTACTTGAACTCAGATGAAGGAATGACTGACGTGAATGTCTTGGTGATGGTCGCCATGGCGTACTGACCAGCGAGTCCTGCATGATAACTTGTTCCGCTGCCAGTTATGTAGATCAAATCAAAGTTCTTTAGCGGATAGACCTCTGCAAGTTTCTTAGCATCAGGTGTGCTTTTCTCTAAGGTTCTCTTGATAGCTTCTGGTTGCTCATGGATTTCCTTCAGCATAAGATGGGAGTAGCTACCTTTCCCGCTCATGACCCCAAAACCCATCCATTCTTCGAATAGTTAAGGTAATTAACTACTCAATGTTAATTCTTAGACTAGATAAAGTTGACGGAATAGTCCAAAAACCATTAACTAAAGGGGGCAATGCATTCTTTACGGGGTCGTTCAGGGCGGAAGTCGCGTTTTCCTTGGCTGGATTTCTCTGATCGAATTTGTGGCGCCTTCTCTGTTTTGGTAATCCGCGTTTTTCTCTGTAGCAAGCCTGTTTTTCTTGAATGCGGTTTACGATTACGGTTTCCTGTTCTGCAATCCGTGTTTTGTGATCTGTTGTTGTCTGTTTGTTTCTCGCGTTGTTCGTTGAGTTCTTTATCTTTTCTTCAGTGTTTCAAGGATTCTTGATAGCTCTATCTCCTTTAGTTTGCTTAGAAGTTGGCTCAGGGTTTGGGGTTTGCCAGGGATTATGGCAAGGATTTCGTCTAGGTTCAGGTTGGCTAGGAGGGCTTGGTTGATTTCTGAAAGGAGGTCGCCCATGAGCTTTGATCTTATGTCTTTGAGATAGTCTGGGGTCGCCCAGTCCTTTTTCTTTCTTTCAATCCATCCGAGATCACTGTTGTCATAGGTTAGAACGTCTAGGTTTTCTTGCGCTTGCTTAGTAAATTGATGGTAGAAGGGTACTGCCAGCACTCTTTTGTCGAAGATTTCCATGTGGTGACGGTAAGGCTCGCTTTTGTAGTCTCCTTCGAGCTGGCTGATTCCTTGCTCGGGGTAGATCGACTCGGTTTCAACTGCTATTATCTCTTCTTTGTTGATTTCTTCTTGGTAGGCTTCTGGTGTCCTGCCGAGTGTGGTTATTGTTGATAATTCGTGTATGGTAGAGCCTCTGCCTATGATGTGCATTTCCCTAAGCGTGTTTAGTATGTTTGTTTTGAGTGCGATCAAGTCGGGACCGGAGGCACTGGGTCCGAATATCATGTATCCTTTAAGCATTAAAAATCGTGCTGCAATTAGGTTTGTGATGCTTTCGGCGATTGAGTTGTTGCCTTTTGAGTCAGGATTATTCGCGTGTACAGCAACTACGTCTTGAATCCCACTGCATTTGCGGGTTTCCTCTTTCACTTGCTGTAGCTTTTTGTTTATTGTGGGTTCCGTATATGATCCACCGATGTAGGCGAAGGCTACATGTTGTTCTTTCTCAAAGAGTTCTTTGACTGATCCGTAGTTGTCTGTGAGGCTCTTGTAGCTCCCGAATTCAAATCCCGTTGTGAGGGCATCGCTGACCTGCTTTGAGGGGTGCGTCAGAAATTTCCATGTGGTCAGGACATCCTTTGGGGACTTGCCGATAGTTAGTAGAAGATGTTCTCCTACCCATTTGATTTCGTGATTCGCCAGCCCTTGGTCTTTTAGACAATTGAAAGCGCGGTATATTGCGCTCAGGGCGTCTTCCTTCTTGATGTTTGCGGGCATCGTTCCTCACTATGCTTTGCGTTGTCATGCCCTTTTGGTTGACTAACCATCCATTTTATCCCAAGTGGAGTTGGGGCTTCACGTTCTGTGCTGGCGGATGGTCGCCATTTTTGGCGCTGCGGTCGCTCCTCCCCCTGACAGGGAACCCCCCGACCTCGCGCCCCGTGCATCTACGCACTGATATATTGCTCTCCGCTTCGCTCCGAGTGGGGGCGACATCCGTGACTAGGACACTTGTGCGTGCTTTCCTCCTCACCCTACTGGCTAGGATTACCCCTGTTTCTTGCCTTCGGTGTCCTTCTGTGGCTGTTTCTTTTCCCCTTGTTTTATCCAGTTTCTTATGGCTTCCTCGGTGGCCTTGGCGATGTTCCCTTTCTTCATGCCGTAGCGCTTGAAGACTTCTTCTCTGAACTTTTTTTCTAAGTCTTCTGGGAGGGTTATGTTTATTCTGACGTTCACTTTTTCTCACTGTGGATTTTATGCGCTTATGCTTTTATATCCTTATCTCTCTAAGTGCAAAGTTTATATGCCCGTAAGTGCATAAGTGTATAAGGTGGTGAATGTGCCTATTATTAACCCTCCTATGAACCCTGAAGCCCTAACCCAAGCGGAGCGCGGCTACCTTCTCGGCCTATACCTAACTGACGGCTACTTGAGCAAGGAGGGAAAGAACGGATCGAGAATGAAGATTCATTACTACCTCCAACCGAATGAGGGAGAAATAGCCGACAGGGTCGCTTCCCTCCTTGTGCGGGCTTCCCTGAAGCCTCACGTGCACCTTCACAGAAACACGCTCTTGGTCACTGCGAACTCTGGCAACCTCGACCTTTTCTTCCCCAACAAGAACGCGCTTCAGGAGGATACTTCCGCTAGGGCGCGGTTCTTTGAGGCGAACAACCTCTTAATCTGCTTGGGGAATCGCATCGCTTTCTGCGCGGGGCTCCTCGACGGCGACGGCTCATGCAAAGCCCGCTTAGGGAAACCTCGCCCCGCGAAGAAGAACAGGAACCTAAGCCGCATTGGAGGGTACAGCGTTTGGTGGTCTTTCTACCAGATCAAGTACCCCTTTCTGATAGACTATTTCCGCGATTTTGCTGAATCTCTTGCGCCTAACTCGTCAGGCTTCGCCTACCGCAAAGGGGCGCTGGAAGCAATATACTTCAGAAAGAGAGGCATGGAGGCACTGCTTGAGGCTGGGATCGCGAACTGGTCTTGGAAGGTCAGAAAATGCGCCGAGTCAATCCCCAAACTGATTGAAGAGAGACGAAAAGTAAGGGAAATGGAGTCACTGGAGAGAGCGGCGAGGATCGGAAGAATAGGCATGAAGCTTGCAAATGTCGCCAAGATGCTCACGCTCCAAAAGCGACTACTAGTAAAGTGGCATAAGCGCGGGTCGCTGCGCGCCACCCTAGTACCAGAGGGCACCAACATAGGGTACTTGGTGATACCTTGGGAAGAGGTTGAGCGACTCAAGGCGAGGGTGGAAGCAAGAAGGCAAAGGGGATTTGAGTACCTGTACGAGCCGAGAGAAGAGGCGAAAAGAAATGGAAAAGTTTAACAACAAGCCAACTAACGAGTTTGATGAAAAGGCGGAGTACGCAAAGGCGGAACCTGAAAGCAGCCTAGGCGCGCTAGCATTAGTGCATGAGGGAGTGCACAGCCAGGTGAACTGCGATGAGGGCTGGAACCATCCGAGTAATTCGCTAGTGGGGAGGCTCGAATAGGATGGGGACGACTTCACTGCTGTTGACTTATCTTGCGCCGCTGGCGGGCTGACTCAAGGCTTCAGGTCAGCAACATACGAAGGTCGCTCCTTTTTGCTGCGTCTTAAAGTTGTCATGAAGGTCATACAACGTTGCATTATAGTTTCGAATTCCGAAAGGAGGAGGCTGCAACAGAGGTCCGCAACGAGAGACGGTTGTACGAAGAACTTCAAGCAAATCGTGACAAGGAAACCTATGGGAAAGCAACTGAACACAGTAGTTAACTGCTTCCCCTTAGTGCAGGTCCAGTTATTGGTGTGCTCACGGTTTCCGCTCGCTACCATCTTGCTAGGTTCGCCAGCGGCGGCTTCTTATTTAGTCGAGACACCATTTTTTGTCAATTATCAAATTTGAATTTCTAACTTCTCTTAGAATCTTTTCACAATAATATCTCATTTTATTAATCCAAATCAGTTTATTATTATTCATTTTATTTACTAAACTAAATGCCTAATTTATTTAACCCAAATATATTATAATAGTTACTTCTTCTTATCGATGGCGCCTTATGGAAAGAGACCGATTGACTACGGGGAAGGATGGCTATATAAAGACTTGTAACAACAGAAAGTAATGGCTTGGGGGCACGTATAATGGCGCATATGGAGAATCAAATAACTGAAAGTGGTTGATTCAGGTACGACAGAGTTGATCTATATGATGAATAGGGCTACTTCGCGCCGGAATTCAGAAAACTGTCCCGACTCGAACTTAGAGGAATCTCGGTCATCTCGCTTCTTGGTGTTTGGGGCCCACCCTGATGACGAAGTTGTAGGTGTAGGCGGCACTATCGCTAAACTCGCGAAAGATGGGAACAAGGTTTTCGTAGTTATCTTCACCAAAGGGGAAGAAGGCTACGCAGACAGGAAACTGAAAGACACAATATCCGAATTACGCCGGAAGGAGATTGAAAAAGTCAAAAGGATCTTGGGAGTAGAGGAGTATAAGCTGCTGGGTAGACCGGACATGGGATTGACAAATGACAAGGACACGTTTAAGGAAACCATCAAATTGATAAGGAAATACAAGCCGGATGCAGTATTCACACACTATAGAGTCGATAGGCACAGGGATCATCGGGCAGCTTCAAGGCTGGTGACTGAGGCATTCTGGCAGTCAATGGAGCCAGTTGCGATGGATCTTGGAAACCCGTGGAGACCGAATGCCCTTTACTACTATGAGGAGACTTATCCGTTCAAGTTCCCTTCCCATATAGTAGATATAACGGAAACATTTGAAGAAAAGATGGAAGCGATGAAGACATACGTATCGCAACTTCCGGTTGTCCCGTTTATCCTAGGTGGGATCGAAGGTCAGGCAATTGCCCGGGGAGCCCTTATCGGAGCCAAGTACGGCGAGGCATTCCTTAGGTCGGCTGTGACCCCGAGAAAGGAACTTGACTTCTAATGACTACTGCTGATCTTCAGACTCGAAGGAGTTCAGCTTAGAGTAGTCAGGTGAGGAAGCGCGGGCTTAGAAAGCGATGAGCTTATATAATTCCCTTTCTTGAGCTGTTATTGTCGCTGATTCTCTGTCGGCGACGAACTGGATGAGGAAGAAGGAGGAGTGGGAGTACTGTACGATAGAATAGTACAGATGCCTAGCGCTTGGAAAACAACGCTGATACTAACGCTAAGTATTTGCATGTTTCTGCTCCCAATGACAACGACTACGCCTGGGACCAGCAGTCCTAGCCCAGCTATCCAGGCAATTGTAAATGGCAGTCAAGAATACTCCTTCTTTTCTTGAAAGGAAAGGGGATAGAAGTAGAATTGGGGAGGGCTTTGTGCCTAGGCTGTAAGATCACATGAGGCAGAGGATAAGTCAGGAATGGCGGCGGTTGGTAATGATACGAAACTACGGCGATGAAGACAATCGCAGGAAATTGCGCACTTCGGTCGCAGCGATAACGCTGATCTCTGTTCTTCTCTTCGTAGATCCCCTTCTTTCGTTCCCGATAGGGGGATCACCCACCTTTCGGTGCTCAGAAGATATGCGGCGTGAGTCACCTGGCACACCATATGTGACGACGAGAAAGAACGCCACAATAGAATTTCTTTCAGTTCTGCAAATGCCTGGGGGAGCATTCGTGGCTTTTCTGGATGATCCCAGCTATGGAGCGGGTCCCATAGACACGGAACGTGCTGTGTGGGCACTCTCAATTATCGGTGGGATAGATACTGTCGACGTCGAGGCAGTGGTAAACTACTCGTTAAATTGCCAGACTGATGCAGGCGGATTCGTCATTAGACCCGAATGGGTTTCTAGAGGGTACACCCCGGATTTGGTCAGCACCATGGTGGCGATAATGATACTTGATCAGCTTTCTGCTTTGAACAGAGTTCATAGTGTTCCGAAGTTGTTAGATTGGGTGGCGTCATGCTACAATTCGGCAACAGGCGGATTCAGTAATCAGCCGGGTTATGCGGAGGATGTTTGGGCTACATCTGATGGGCTGGTTGTGCTAAGTACTTTTGGTGCTCTGAACAGGATTGATGCTGCGAAGACCTTGCATCACCTCGTCACCGACTACTACCAAGATGATGGAGGGTTCTCCCTGGGTCCAAGTAAGGGCGAAGCTACTGGTGAGATTACGACACGACCGGCACTACAAGCTCTAGCCTGCATCAACGGTTTAGGTTCCATACCTGATCGTACGAAGACGATCAACTACATTTTGTCTACCTGCGGGTAGAACGCTTCACTGGGTACTTTCGTGCAGCTTGGTGGAGGGATAGGTATTACGGCTTCCGTTGGTGCGGTTGTGATGCTGGGACTGCTCGGCGCCACTGGAATAGTAAATGGAAGCAGGACCATAGACGCTGTCCTTGCATGTCAGAGCTCTCTGAATGGCGGGTTCAAACCCTTTGTCTCAGACGATGACAGCAGGCTTAATGGGGGCTCCGCATATGATGCTGTACAGATCCTGCAGGCTCTGAACGCTCTTGGGAGGCTGAACGAAAACATAACTCTAAGCGAGCATCCTAAGTGGGTTGGGGGAAATGGACCCCCGGGGCCTCCAAATTCAAATGGCTTTTCGTTGTCGCCAGCTGAGGAAGCCTTTGGGATTTGCCTCCTTGCAGTTATCGTTTTGACGCCGATAGTTGTCAGAAGTAGGAAGAATAGAGCAAACAAGAGGCGGAGGATCGTAAGAACCTTCGGATAGGAACTAATAGAAGTCAGTTTAGGGTTTCGATTCTTCTTTCAACTTCTCCCCCATAATTTTCTGCTGGACTCCGGTCTCATCCTCCTTGACTCGTTTGGTCACAACCCATTCAAGACATTCTACTTTCAGTCTACCAAGCCCTTTTGAGTTCCCGGCCTTTTATGAACGAAGACATACGACTGAAAACGATTTTCGATCATTAGGAGCCTCACCGTTGATTTAAGAAAGGAGCGAATAACAAATTACTATATAAGCAAGTCTTCTCATGACTTCACAGTATGAGGGCTCGGTCATCGTTTCGGAGTTCGGCTGAGTCTTCTTGAGGTCGAGTGTCACGCCAAGGAAGGAAATCGAGTTCTAAACACCAACTTACCTATGTTTCTGAGAAGGAGAGAGCTTTGGTCGAGAGTGCAAGCGATGCTCCATTCACAGAAGAGTACAAGACGTGGCAACGGAGCAACATCGAGAACATCGTTGTCATGTTACGTTCCATAAGAAATCTTCACGGGGAAAGCGTGATCAAAGTGGCTTCGGCAGCCTATGCGTCACTAATACGTCAGAGATGGAAGGAAATAGCCAAAGAGAGAAAGGAGCTAAGCATTGAAGAGCTCTTCCGCCTACTCTGGGAGGACTCTAGAAGACTGATATCATATGAGGTCATCAATAAGAGCGGCAGTCTTCTTACACTGAAGGTAAATTCATGTTTCTGGGCTGACGAGTTTAACAGAATGAAGGCCGCTGACATCGGCTACGAGCTTTGTTGTATGGCTGATTTCTACATAGTTGAATCCTTTAATCCTAAGATAATTTACAGGCGGAGAAAAACCTTAATGAAAGGTGACGACTGCTGCGACCACAGCTACACACTTCAGAGGTAGCACATATGGTGAACAACAGTTCAATCATTATTCGTTCGGAGATGCCTTCAGGTATGCAAAAATCAAATTGGTCTGATTATTCACGAGGCTGTACGTCTTCATAGTGTGAACCCGATCTATAGAATTCCCAGACTTGGAGGTTTCTAAATGCAAGAGCTAAGGTGGAACCCAGTGCTCAGAGAATGGATAATAGTGGCTTCAAGCAGGAAGGATAGACCACTCGATGATGATGGTAATGTGAAGTGTCCTTTCTGCATCGGCTCGAATGAAGCTGGGGGAAGCTGGGAAGTTCTGAGTCTGTCAAACAAGTATCCTTCACTAATGCTGGATC
>JAHPYV010000043.1 GCA_019058495.1 Promethearchaeati archaeon | reverse complement strand
GGTTTGCTCCTTTTTATCGACGCTCTGAGACTAACTCCCTTCCTCCGAAGCGTCGCGAAGGTTAAGCCCAACCAGATCGACAAGAATATCAAGGTCGGCAACAAGAACAGAATACTTACAAACATGCCTAGCAAGCACGCTACAGCGAGAGTAAATGACAGGACAAACGTAATGTCAGTGACGATTTGCTCTTCGTCAGAATGAGCGCACATGATTTACTATTCTATTTCTTTTCTCATAAAAGTCTTTGGCTATGTTCCTCTGAATGAGTCTCTGAGGGGAGCGATTCGGAGCATGCGAACTTGAAGATCAGTGAATGGAAGATTACAGCCTGCCCGTCTCACCTACGCCTAACAAAGGTGGTAGCAGTAAAGCTATAAATAATAGTAATGGTGTCTAATCACACCGTTCAATCAACCTGCAGATGTGCTTATGTCTAGAACAGAATCGACCAGGAGAAAATTCCATCGGAGGATTGTGAGAGCGGGATGATGATTGATTGGATGGCGTTGAACCGAAGCTCGTCGCAATAGCTATCTTTCTGTTCACCTACGCAATGATAATTACTGGTAGGCGTTCCCGAACAGTATCCGGGCTAGTTGGTACTTTCTTGATGATAGCTGCTGGAATCTTTCCCTCATTGGAGAAAGTGCTTTCGTATGTACAGGTAGACACATTAGTTGTTCTATTTGGGATAATGGTGTTGGTTGGAGTTCTTAGGGAAGGAAGGTTCTTTACTTACTTGGGTGTAAACCTGATAAACCGCGTCGGCACCAAGCCTACGAGGATCTTCTTGGTCTTCTTCTCGCTGTCGGCAGTTTTGTCTTTGTTCCTTAACAGTGTAACTGTCGTGCTCTTCACCGCAACCGTCACAATCCGGTTATGTGATGTCATGAAAATTGATCCCAAACCCTTCATAATTGGTGAGATACTTGCAGCGAACATAGGTGGCACTGCTACATCAATCGGGGATCCGCCGAACATAATATTGGGCTTGACATTCAACCTCTCTGTAGTGGACTTTATGATCAATATGGGGCCACTAATTGGCGTGTCACTTCTGATCCTTTTTTTCACCGTTAGAAGGCATTATAGATCTGAATTTGAATCCATGGAAGTAACTATGAAGAAACTCGAGATGATACCCAGGGAAGAAATCAGAGACAAAAGGATGTTTCTTCTTGGCACGGCCATGCTTTTCACATTCATAGCTTTAATGACCGTCTCGCAACCTTTGCACATGTCACCTGCGCTAATATGCTTGGGAATGGCAGCAGCGCTGCTCTTTCTCGGTGGCAAGAAACTGACTCCGATCCTTGAGAAGGTGGAGTGGTCAACCTTGCTATTCTTCGGCTCCTTGTTCGTTGTAGTAGGGGGATTGGTGGAAACGGGAGTCTTGGATGATCTGGTCTCGGCTGTCTCAGGCATTGTCGCAGGAAACCTTCTTCTTGCGATTGTGATTGTCACCTGGGTGTCTGCTTTTGGATCTTCAGTTATAGATAACATACCTCTCATTGTCACAATGCTCCCCCTAATACAGGGCATTGCAGCAACGAGTGGGTTCCCTGTGTTGCCCTTGGTGTGGGCTCTTTCACTTGGAGCTTGTATGGGTGGAAATGCGACCATAATTGGAACCTCAGCTGGCATTGTTGCATCAGCGGCTGCGGAAAAAGAAGGTCATGCGATTGGCTTCGTAGAATATCTGAAGATAGGCATTCCAGTACTCATTCTAACTGTTGGTACTGGAACACTCTTCTTCCTCCTGAGATATGGGCTTGTTTCCATGTAGAAGCTTCGCAAGGGCCATTCATAGCAAGCTCTTTTGGTGTTAATGAACATTCAAAGACCAAAAGTATAAATTATACTAAGGTCAGACAGATCTTCTACAAGGGTTCCTGTCAAGCATCAACACGAGCTCAGACCCATTTGTATGACCGCAGAGCCCTAAACAACTGGAATCGAGTGTGACCATTTGGATCCAGCCGTAGCCCAGCTATCAGCAATAGTGATCTTTCTTTTCACCTTTGTACTGATAATTACTGGTGGTCGTTCGCGTACGGTTTCTGGGCTGGTTGGTACATTCTTGATGATAGCAGCTGGTATCTTCTCCTCTATAGAGGAGATACTCTCCTACGTGCATGTTGAGACCCTAGTAGTTCTATTTGGGATAATGGTATTGGTTGGCGTTTTGAGGGAAGGCCAATTCTTCAGCTACGTCTCTGCAGTATTGTTGAGGCGCGTTGGCCTTAAGCCTACAAGGATATTCTATGCATTCATCATTATGACGGCTGCCCTTTCTGCTTTCCTCGACAGCGTAGCCGTTGTTCTCTTTATCGCAGTTGTGACCATTGAACTGGGTGAGGAGATTGGATTTGATCCAAAGCCTCTCGTAATCACTGAGATCATAATAGCGAATATCGCAGGCACCGCAACAGCCATAGGAGACCCTCCAAACATAATCATATCGCTGACGTATGGCATCTCATTCTCAGATTTCATAATTAACATGGGACCAATTACCATCGTGACACTGGTGGTGCTGATTCTGTACATCAGAAGGCGATACAAGAGTGAACTCAAGAGTATGAAAGTCACTATGAAGAGACTGCCGACTAGACCTGCTGAACTTATCAAGAATAAGAGGATTTTCCTTGTCGGCACCTTCATGTTCTTAACATTTCTTATTCTCATGGTTCTATCGGGATCGTTAGGCGTATCTCCCGCTTTGATTGGCTTGGGAGTTGCAGCCGCTCTACTCTTCTTGGGTGGTAACAAGCTTGTCCCAATCCTTGAAGACGTCGAGTGGTCCACTCTATTGTTTTTTGGTTCCATATTCATTGTTGTAGGAGGCCTAACCAAGACGGGAGTCATCGCAGCTGTAGCCACATCTCTTTCTCATATTATTGGAAATAATCTACTATTAGCAATCATCATCGTAACTTGGTTCGCGGCCGTTAGCTCAGCTTTTATTGATAACATTCCTCTTGTGGTAACAATGCTTCCTCTTATACAGGGCATCGCTGCAACTACAAGTATGCCTTTGTTACCCTTGCTGTGGTCTCTAATTGTTGGAAGTAATATTGGAGGCACAGCAACGATTATCGGAACGGCAGCTGGGGTTGTTGCCTCGGACGTGGCAGAGAAACGAGGACATGGCATAAAATACATGGAATATCTGAGAGTCGGCGTCGTCTCAGTGCTTCTGACCGTGGGAGTGGGCACCGTCTACCTCGTCTTAAGGTACGGACTGGTTCCCGCGTAGGAAGAGAAGGCCTTCCAGTGTTCCTTCTATTAGCATGTCTTTGGGAGAATGAGAAGGTGTTAAGAGAAAATATAACGGTATCGAGAATCGAAGTCTTCTCGGGTTTGACAACCCAGCGCTCCTTCAATCCAAGTTCATCGCCTTGATCAGGAAAATTCATTGTTGATAATTAGAAAACATATTCGAATCCAGTACAAATGCTAACCGTGATGGAGTTTTCTGTTATGCTGTACTTCGTAGTTCTGACTCATTCGTGCAATCTTCGTTGCAGCTACTGCGGCTATGGAGAAGAATGCAGTGAAACAAATCCTCGGGAAGTCAGCTACTCAGTAGAGGAGCTTAAGAAGTTCATGGCGCAAGATCCAGAGCCGTCCATAATATTCTATGGCGGGGAACCTCTACTACGCATGTCCTTAATGAAGAGGATAATGGACTCAATTCCAGCATATAGGTATCTGCTCCAGACAAATGCATTGAAACTAAGAGATCTAGAATCTGAGTATTTGAAGAGATTCGATGCAATTCTTATCTCAATAGATGGCAGAAGAGAGACGACAGACGCGTACCGTGGCAAAGGTATCTACTCCAAGATCCTTGAGAACGTTACGTCGATCAAGGAGAGGGGTTTCGAGGGTGACCTCATCGCAAGAATGACTGCATCAGAACAGACCGATATTCTCATGGATGTCTCACATCTCTTGAAACTCGAAAACCCGAGATTCGATCACGTCCACTGGCAGATAGATGCTCTTTGGGATAGTCCACCGAAACTTCGTTGGAATGACTTCTATAAGTGGATTGCTGAATCGTATGATCCAGGCATTGTCAAGCTGGTCGAAGCGTGGGGCAACACGATAGCAAAGGAGAGTAGAGTCCCCCCAATTGTCCCCTTCACAGGGGTAATGCACACTCTTCTCAGCAATGGCGTCGTCGGTCTGAGATGTGGCTCGGGCGTCAACTCTTTCGCGGTAACTACCTCCGGTGATGTGACGGTCTGCCCGATAGCGCCAGAGTGGGATTTCGCGAAAGTTGGAACCATATTCCAGAGCAGTCCCCATGACCTTTCAGGAAATGTCAGGTTAACCGAACCCTGCACCAAATGCGGAACCCTTGGTTTGTGCGGAGGGAGATGCCTCTTCGCTAACAAAACGAAGCTCTGGGGGGAGACCGGGTTTAGAAGAATCTGTAGATCCACCATAACCATGATAGAGGAACTAGGAAAGCTTAAAGCAGTCATTAGCGAAATGATCTCAAAAAGGATATTGTCAAGCGCCGATTTCAATTATCCTCTCTTTAACAACGGCTGCGAGATCATACCCTGATGCCAAGGTTGCACAGGGGGCAGACTCATGACTGACAGAATGCAGCTAAGAAGAGCAACACCTCAAGACCTTTATTTCATTCAGGGTCTCCTGAGAGACAATGGTTTGCTATTTGAAGACATCCCATCAAAAATTGGTTGCTTGTTCCTAGCTTCTGCGGACTTACAGGTTGTGGGCATAGGCGGACTCGTGAATTACAAAGAATATGGGCTATTGCGTTCAATTGTTATCAAAACGTCATTTCGAGCAAAAGGATACGGAAGATTACTCTGCACAAAGCTTATCCAACAAGCAAAATTCCAAGGAATAAAAGAGCTGTACTTATTGACGATTACTGCAAAAGCGTTCTTTAACCAAATGGGTTTCAGGAGAACAAGACGAGAAAAAGTTCCCAAAGCAATACAAGAGACAATTGAATTCAGAGACCTGTGCCCAGATTCATCAATATGCATGCGGATGAAAATACGGTGAGCCCTGATTGACCATCATTCTCAGTCTACGCTCGAACTCACGTTAAGTTCGCTGAGCAGTTCACTCGTGTAAGCGATGTGTGGTGGCTTTAACTGCCCTATCACATGTCGGCTTCTCATCTGCTTCTGCTCGTATCTCTGGAACGCACCCTTCAGAAGCGTAACAATTTTAGGTGCCTTTAGAATTGCATCCTTGACTCTGAAGCAACCGTAGGCAGGAGCAACCTCTTGCAGCTTTTCATCCCATGTCGCTATGAACTTCTGTTTGTTCCTAGGTGGCTTGATGAACTCAACGCACATCACGTAACGCGGCCCCTCACTCTCACTTGCGAGAGCCATACAACTGAATTCCGATACGATTGCCTCCGTTGTCTCCTCGGCAACCCTTAGAGCCGTTGATATGTGTTCCTCACATACTTTCTCCCCAAATATGTTCAGCGTCAACTTGGTTCTTCCAACGATAGTGAACCTGTGCGGATCCTTGGACTCAAGTCTCAGAACATCTCCGATCCTGTACGAGTAGAGTCCGAAAGGCGTCGTCACAAGGACCTCATACGAATCGCCCACTTTGAGGTCGACCACAGTCAACCTGTAATCAGTATCATCTGAATCATTGCGGGCCACCTGTTTTTCGCTGTGCTGGCTTCCGGCATGTTCCTCGAAGGGTATGAATTCGTAGAGGTACTTGTCCCAGTTAAGGAGGAGTCCTTTCCCTTGACCGTCTTCATGTCCAAATTGACCCTCTGTTGCACCATATGCTTCTCTGATGGGTATGTCTCTGAAAAGGTCTCTGTAGCGCGCAATGTAGGGTTTGATTGATGCGCTGGAGGGACAGAAGAGTTTCAGGTTTTCCCAGCAGTCTATAGGAAGCAGCCTACTTCCACTCTTTCTCATCGCTCGTCTGATCCTTTCTTGAGCATCCTTGTTCTTAACGTCGCGAAGCAACCGCTCAGGGTACTCATCTGCCATTCTCTGGAAAACTGACATAAGGAGCGGGGTGACACCGACAATCATCGTGACATTCTCTTGGATGCCTTCAAGAATCGCCTTGTAGAACTTATCTTCCCAATCCGCGATCTCACTTGTTTCTTTGCTCGGAACAACCATTCGCTTAGCAAACCTTGACTGAGTCTCCCCACTTATCCCGCTGATGTAGCCGACTGGGACGCCGTTGATACTATCGACTCTCGAGGGCGCTCTTAGAAAAAAGAGTTTCCCGGATAGGACATCCACGTTTTCCTTGGGGTTCTCCATTATGAAGGAATACATGAGCCGAGAGCCTGCATCTGAGTTGTATTTTGTCATTTCATTCGTGATTGGGATTAGCTTTGGTTCGGAAGTCGTCCCCGAGGTCTTGCCCCACCAGATTTGTGTGCCGCGAAACAGGATATCCTTCTCGCCGTTTTTTATGAGTTCAATGTACTTGGATAATGTATGATAATCGTGAATTGGAACAAGTTTCTGGTAGTCATCTACACAGCTGACTTTCTCTAACCTATGTTTTCTGCCGAACAACGTGTCTCTGTTTAGAGTAGCCAGCTTTGCCACAAAAGCTTCCTGGCACTCCATCGGGTGCTCCGTAACCCACTCGAACTCTCTGACCGCCTTCTTAGCCCTCCCTAGCGCGATGAACTTCTTCAAACTCAATGCCCATCTCTCCTTCTCTGCCAAGGTAGTTCAGAAGGCGATCAACATCGCATGCTATATAAGGCGAAAAAAACCTGGGAAACTGCCTGCATCAGCTCGATGAAAGGCGGTCTTTGTGATGCGACCTGGCGTGGTCACGGCGAAAAAAAGCCGCATACGCCATAATGAGTTTGTATAACCTTCTCATTTCTCTAGCTGTAAGCTTTATTAACGGGTTCCCAACATATAACCGCTCCATAAAAATGAATGAAAGAGAGATAAAACCAACATTCGGAGAGGAAAACAACAGATTGGCGAATGATAAACCTCAGAAAGAAAAGGTGCCGGGGAGAGGCCGGACACAGGTAACAGTAAACCTTGCTAACGTGATTGATGCTTCGGATGGGCAAATCCTTCCAGCGCTATACCAGCAGATAGGAACAGACTTGGGGCTAAGCGCCTTACAGCTCGGGACAATAACTGGAGTAAGGTCACTTCTCCAGTCGGTCACGACACCGATTTGGGGATGGTGGAGCGACAAACACTCAAGAAAACTCGTGCTCTCCTTCGGATGCTTCTTCTGGGCGATCTTCACACTTCTCACTGCATTCGCATCGACCTTCGTTGATATCATAATCTGGCGAGCCATCACCGGTATCGGTCTTGCCGTAATCGTCCCCACAACCCAATCGATCCTCGCAGACTACTTCCCACCAGAGAAAAGAGGAAAAGCCTTCGGCTGGTTGGGGCTAACTGGTGTGATCGGAGCCGTATTCGGAACAATCTACGCCACAGCGCTTGTCGCAGACAACACACCTATCTTTGGCATTACACCTTGGAGATTCGTCTTCATTACAATGGCGCTCATAAGCATAATCATAGGTCTGCTTTCGCTCTTTGTTTCCAAAGATCCCATACGAGGCAAATCCGAACATGAACTAGAGAAAGTCCTGACATTGGAAAAAGCTGAGAAATACAAAGTGAAACGTTCAGATTATGTGACTATCCTCAAGAAGAAGACATTCCTTGTGATACTTTTGCAGGGTGTTGCAGGGTCAATACCTTGGAATGGTATCTTCTTCATGATTCTGTGGTGGGAGTACATGGGATTCGACTCCCTCACCGCGGGGTTGATGTTTTCTTTGGTGGCTATAGGTGCAGCCGTAGGAAATCTTCTTGGTGGCTGGATCGGTGACAGGGCAGCAAAGTGGCGTCCGAAGAGCGGTAGAATCATTGCAGCTCAGATATCCGTCTTCTCTGGTATTCCACTGACATTCGTGATCTTCATCTTGATTCCGATGACGCAGGAGTCAATGCTGCTCTACATCCTATTCGGCGCAATCACAGGTCTACTCATCTCATGGTGCGGTCCACAGAACACTACAATCTTCAGCGAGATCTTTGAACCAGAGAAACGGAGTACGGTGTATTCAGTGGACAGAGTCTTTGAAGGCTCAGTTGCAGCGCTGGGAACAGTAATCGTGGGATTCATTGCAGGGCTTCTCGGATACGTCGCACCAGCGCCTGGACAGGAGATAAGTATGTTGCCACCTCTTCAAAGAACTACAAACATGATTGCGCTCGCGCAAGGTATGTTCTTAGCGGCTTTCATTCCGTGGATTCTCTGTTTGATCTTCTACACGCTAGCATACAAGACCTATCCTAGGGATGCTGCATCGTGCCATGAAAGGTTAGAGAAAAGAGGGAAAGAACTGGAAAAGATGAAGTGAGAGATCATCAAAAAGAAAAAAAGTTCCTCAAAACCTCCTCCTTCTTTTTTTGGTATTCCTCCATGTAACGTTTCCAGGAAGGAGTTCTTGCGCCTCAATCTTGCTCATGATTGACTTTCTTGTCAGATGATGTCCTCAGATCGCCGCGTTCTCATGTTGACGGCGTTTCCACGTTCGTGGGAGACGCTGAATGGAGAGGGATCATTAGTGACACTGCGAGGGCTGCAAGAAGAGCATCTCTTCCAGCCGCTGCCAAATAGTAAGTCAGTTGGCCTTTGAGTCTTGGTGGAACATTTCTCTCGAGGTACAACCTGAATTCATCCTCACCACTTATCAATGCTTCATGCATTTCTTTGATGGGTCTTCTAACGTCCTCACTTTCTCCTTTCGCCACGTATGCTCTAAGTTTCTCAGGCCCATGCTCCTTCAACAATTGACTCAGTATTACGTCCGCCATCTCGCCTATAGTTGGTTTCTGAACTTCTTGTTCTTCCTTCTCACTGCCTGCTTCCCTTACCTGTTCCTCTGCTTCTCTCTTGATCCTGGCTTCATCGATCATTTTTGCTGCTTTCTCGGGTGTGAGTTCTACACCTTCCTCCATCTCGAGGGGTGAACGGAGCCTCATCCAATAGAGTTTGTCTCCTCTGCTTATCATTTTCAAGTACCCCGTTGCGGACAATTTGTCAAGAAGGAAATGGAACTTATCTCTGGGGTACTGTGCCAGTTCCCCCCTTTTTCTGGCTGTGCAGACCATGATGTACTTGTGGTACAATGTCTCCTCTAACTCATACGTTGATGGACCGTACGCCAGCAGGACGCACAGGGCTTCTTCTGAAGCACTACCGGGAGACTGATTAGGTTCTTCCAATCCACCTCCCTCGTTGGAACAGGTTTTTCAGGGTTATTGAGGTCTTACTACCTACTTTACTTTATACGTGGGTCAATTATTAAAATATTCCCTTACGCAAGGAAGATTGTCCGTGAGATGTGTCTCTCCCATTTCGGTAAGTGTTATTCGTATTCGAGTATTAAAAGGAATTGCCACGTTCTGTTTGGTGAACCCTATCAACAAGCTTCAGCGGATTGCCACAGAGTAGCTCTTAAAGGTGTAATGAATATCAACTTAGATTGCTGGAATAATGCTACCTGCAAGTTATGACTTGCTGACTTATCAATGAGCAAGGGTGCACTTTGAAATGCCTGAACTCAGTCAAAAGCAAATAATCGAAAGAGCGAGACAAGCCATCCAGGAAGGCGAGAAATGGCACAGCAAAGTAAACATGAGAGAGATCGTATTCGGTTTTAACGACGGAACCGTCTCAACGCTAGCTCTCCTAGCAGGAGTAACAGGCGGAAATCTAACGCTGCTCAGTGTCTTGATTGCTGGTTTCGCAGCCGTCATAGGTGGAGGGATATCCATGGCGGTAGGCGCGTACATATCATCGAAATCTGAGATCGAGCACCATCGAGCCGTAATAGAGACTGAAAGAAAAGAAGTCAAAGAGTTGCCAGAGGTGGAGAGAGAGGAGCTTCGCCAATTATATCAGAAGAAAGCGAAGTTCACTAAACAGGAGCTGGATATGATAGTTGGCCGCATAACGGCAAACGAGAAGGCATGGGTTGATACAATGATGAGAGAAGAGCTGGGTCTCTTCGAGGAGCACTTTGAGCATCCTGTTAAAGTGGGACTCGTGATGTTCGTAGCTTTCCTTGTAGGCGGGATTGTCCCCGTATTTCCATTCTTCTTGGTATCTACACCAGAGACTGGGCTGCTATTTGCGTCGGCTGTGACTTTCATTTCTCTCTTCATTGTCGGGGTCTGGAAGACAAGGTTCACAGGGAGAAACAAGGTTTTCTCAGGCAGCGAGATGGTGGTGATAGGAGTAATCGCAACTGTCGTTCCATACTTGATTGGAGACATTCTCATCTCAAGGATCTTAGCTGGGATTCTGTGAGGCATAGTTCTTCTCCCCTTTCTCAGCACCCAACGAAATCCGGAGATTATTCCTGATTAGTCTTAAATGTGATAAGCACCCAATAGTATAGCTACGGATGACTGCATTGCGACTTTCGCATACTTGCGGGGTGCTCATAGATGTCCAAGAAAGATAAGAAAGGCGTCGAAAAAAGGGGGGGTGATCACGTCAGTCCTTCCTCATACTGAAAGACGATTTGTTTACAAATTGGTCGTCGCTGGTGAAGGCGGTGTAGGCAAGACTACGCTCATCATCAGGTACTGCGAGGGTGTCTTCAAACATGACACGAGGACTACTGTCGGAGTTGGGTTTGCCTCAAAGGAAGTCAAGTTACGCGGAGAGGCAATCAAACTCCAAATCTGGGATTTTGGAGGAGAAGAACGTTTCAGATTCATTCTCCCCGCCTACTGCAAGGGTGCAAACGCCGCCATATTAGCTTTTGACACAACACGTTTCCAAAGCGTCAAGAACCTCCCAGAATGGGTTGAAATAATCAGGAAAAACGCTGGCAACATACCCATCGTTGTCGTAGGCACAAAAACTGACTTAGAAGACAAAAGAACCGTAAAACGTGAAGAAGGCGAAACATTCTCAAAGATGAACAAGCTTGAGGGCTATTATGACGTATCATCTAAAACTGGACTGAACGTTGATACTGTATTCGCTAGAGTCGCCGAGCTCGCTTATGATCAGGCAAAGAAAGCTAAAGGATGAGATAGCACTTTGGGTATGAATCACAAGATACTTGAGATTAAATGCCCCAAATGCCAAGCCCTGTTAAAAATTAGAGTAGATGCTTCAATGCTTGCAGAGGCAAAAAGCCTCCCAGTCTCTGTTTCTTACATCCACGGGGACCCAGTACATTCAACAACAATTTGGTTTGACGCAAACTTCTCGATTAGAGCTGTTGAAGCTCCAGACAACACAATGATCGATCGTAACATATCGATTGGAGGAGAGCAACGCCCCCCTACCTTTGAAGAAACAGGAGTTCCAGCTGCCAGCGAAGCGATGTTGACTGAAGAAGCCCTAAGCAAACTGGAAACGGCTTTGGTGACAATTGGTAGGATGAATGCAGAGATAGTTCTTGAGCTCACGCGAGCGCATGACGAGCTCACAAATCTTTCAGAGATGCGAAAGAGAAGGGAAAGGAATGCAGCAGAAGCCGCCAAGAAGAGAGCATTCGTTGAAAAGCCTAAAGAAATCAAGAAACCAGTGAAGCCTGAAGAGCCAAAGGAAAGAATAGAAAAGAGACCTTTGGGAAAATCGAAAGTGAGAATGTGAGCTGTAGCGGCTACTCTTTCTCGATAATGATCTAGTAGTTTGCTTGAATTCAATTGATCTTGGGATTTAGATCTGTTATCCGAATCGGTGGAATGAACTTCTATTCTTGGGGATGTCTATCATAACCGACCAGATCTGCGGTTCCTTGCAGGTTGTGGGTCATGGCAACGGTTATTAATATAGTAACTGGCTTACTAAACGACGTCTTGTTGTTGAGCCGAGATTCGAGAGAAATGGCTTGAAGGTGACTCCTGCAAGTTATCTGCCCGAGGGATCAATTATGCCAATCAAAGATAAGACGACGCACGCTAGTAAGAAGCTGAGAGCGATTCTTGTTCCTCATACTCATTGGGACAGGGAATGGTATTCTCCATTCCAGGTTTTTAGAACACGTTTAGTCAAGATGATGGATAGCTTACTTAGCATCTTGGCGAATGACCCGAAGTTTACTTGCTTCACAATGGATGGACAGGTGATACCTGTCGAAGACTACCTCGAAGTCAGACCTGAACGCGAGCAAGAGCTAAGGAAGTATGTTAGAGAAGGGCGAATAGTCATTGGTCCGTCTTACATTTTACCGGATAATTTTCTCGTAAGCGGCGAAGCACACATTAGAAATCTACTTCTGGGAATGAGACTCGCCGAGAATTATGGGAAGGTCAGCAAAGTAGGCTACATGCCAGACGCGTTTGGACAGATAGCACAAATGCCTCAGATCCTCAAAGGATGCGGGATAGATACAGCCATCTTCACGCGAGGAGTTGGAGACGAAGGAGAGAAGTTGAAGTCAGAATTTATGTGGCGTGCGCCTGACGGTCAGACATCGGTACTTACTCATTGGCTGGTCTGCCACTACGCAAACCTGAAAAATGTAAGCACAAACATGAGCAGCGCCTTAGGCTACACTACTCAGGCAATAAACCTGTTGAAAAACAAGGCTACTACTCGAAATGTCCTACTCATGAATGGCAATGACCATGTTGAAGCTCAACCACACATACCGAAAGTTGTAGAGAATGTGAATAAGGCCTTCCCTGATGTTGACGTGAAGATAGGAACATTTTCCGATTATTTCCAACTCGTCAAGGCTGGGAACCCCTCACTTCAAACTTACGAGGGCGAATTCCGAGGATCAAAATACGAAGCTGTTCTCACAGGCGTTACGTCAGCCCGCACATATTTGAAACAGACAAATGCCGAGACAGAGACTCTCCTTGAGCGGTGGGCTGAACCCTTCGACGCCTGGGCGTGGAGCCTGAGTGAGAAACATAATCACGGATTGATCTGGCAAGCCTGGAAATACGTGCTACAATGTCATCCTCACGACTCTATCTGCGGGTGTGGGATTGACACAATACACGATGAAATGATGACAAGATTCGCGTCCGCCCAAGAACTTGCTGGTGCAGTCTTAAAGAATGATCTCTGTTTGATCGCGTCAATGATCAACCTAGATAGAAGTGGTTATGCTATTGTAGTTTTCAATCCACTGAACTGGAGCAGGACTGATGCTGTGAAGACAACAATCTTCGCAAGGAAAAGCACGGACGAATTCGAGTTGATCGACACAGACGGTAAACCAGTTCCAATGGGCATTCTCAGTGAGAGAACAATCGGGAGAACTTACTCAGCAGATTACCATGAGAAAGTGTTCGACATATCATTTCTAGCTGAAGGTGTTCCTGCATGCGGCTACAAGACATACAGAATTAGGCCTCTGGCCAAAGAAGAAGTTGAGCAAATAGGAGGACGCAGAGGGTCTAGTTTGTCATCTCGTGAGGGAAATACAATCGAGAACGAGTACGTCAAAGTTCAGGTTAATGAAAACGGGTCCATCACTTTAACTGACAAGACAACAGGAACAACCCATAACGACTTCAATACATTAGAAGACGGAGGAGATGTTGGCGACGAATATAACTATGATCCCCCAAGAGAGGAGCGATTGTTCTCTAACAAGAATCTCAAGGCTGAAGTGAAGCTTTTCGAAATGGGACCCGCGAGATTCACTCTGAGAGTCGAGTACGAACTGCAGCTGCCAGCGAATGCGACTGTAGATAGGAAGACAAGGTCAAGTCAACTCGTCCCATGTCACGTCACCTACTACGTGTCATTGTGCCCAAAAGTCCCTCGAGTAGATTTCAAACTCGAATTCAATAATAACGCGAAGGAGCATAGACTCAGAATTCTTTTCCCGACTGCGATCGCCTGCGATCACGTATACGCTGACCAAGCTTTTCATGTAATAAAGCGCCCCATCGCAATGCCACAAGGCAAAAACTGGCTCGAACCCCCGGCACCTACTCACGCGATGCAATCCTTCGTCTCATTGAGCGACGGTCAGAAAGGAGTCACCGTCTCGACGAGAGGACTCATGGAGTACGAAGTAACGAAAGACGGAACAATAGCGGTTACGCTGCTAAGATGTGTCGGGATGTTATCGCAAGAGAAACTATCAACAAGACCAGTTGCAGGACCATTGATACCAACACCCGGCGCTCAATGCCAAGGCAAGCGTTTCTTCGACTACTCGGTAATTACGCACAAAGGGACATGGGAGAGTTCAAAAGCCTACTTACAAGCGATGCAACACAAAATACCGATGAAAACAGCGCAAGTCGTGGATCATGAATTCGCAATCTTGGGAGACCAGGCTATCATCCCAGGTGAATTCACTGAACCAGTATCTAAAGCTGCAGTTTCTCTATCTAATCCTCTGCCTCTAAACCATAGTTTTCTTTCGGTTGAGCCCGACAACATAATTATTAGCGCCATCAAAAGAGCTGAAGACGGTAGCGGAATCGTGGTTAGGACCTACAACACAACGAACGAAAAAGTGACGGGTATGCTAAGATTTGCCACAAGAATGAAGGAAGTCGTCCCTGTGAACATGCGTGAGGAACCAATAACTGATAGCAAGAAACAAGGGCACGAAGGTCATACGAATGCAGAGGAAGTGCCATTTGAGGCGCACCCGTTCAGAGTGCATACATTCAGACTGATATTACCGTCAGCTTACTTAAAGCGGAAACGATCAACTAAGTAGCTAGGAGAGATCGAAAGGCGATTCGGCTGCCTATCTTTTCTTTTCTGTCTTGTACGAGTCGACGGATGTCCCTTCTGAAGGATCCTTCCTTATCTTTCCAAACTCGTCGAGCAGTCGTCTGGTTATGGTGCCGACTTTACCTTCACCGATAACTCTACCGCTTATGCTCACCACAGGTACGAGTTCAGCTTTTGTGCCTGTCAAGAAGACTTCATCGGCGTTCATCAACTCGAATGGTGTTATGTCTTTCTCGAGAACACTGAATCCGAGATCTCTCCCGAGTTTCATGACTCTTCTCCTTGTTATCCCATCAAGAATGCCCGCTGTGACAGGTGGAGTCACTATTATGTCCACACCAAGGATCATGAAGACATTCGAGGTCGGTGTTTCGCTAACATATCCTCTGTGATCAAGCATTATGCCGTCGTCCCAACCAGCCTCGTTAGCATCGATCTTAGCTAAGATGCTGTTCAAGTAATTGAGTGACTTCACCTCATGAGTTGTTGAGTCGACGACATCTCTCCTCGTGGATACGAATCCAACACGAATTCCTTTTTCCCTAGACTCCTTCCCATAAGTCGCCTCTATTGGCTCAGCTATTACAATAATCGTTGAGTTGGTGCACTTCTTAGGGTCTACACCCATGTCCCCAACGCCTCTCGTTACAATGAGACGGAGGTACGCATCTCGAAGCTTGTTGACTCGTAGCGTCTCAACAACGGCTTTAGTCATCTCATCCATTGAGATCGGGATTCCGAGCTTTATCGCCTTAGCCGAACGATACAGCCTGCAGACGTGCTCGGCTAGCTGGAAAACTACTCCCTCATATTCCCTGATTCCCTCGAATACACCGTCACCGTATAGGAGCCCGTGATCATACACCGAGACCTTGGCCTCGCTCTTCGGGCAAAACTTTCCATTCACATACACGGAATACTCTTTGGATAACATTACCCGCTCACCCTAATCGAATCCTAACCGCCATGGCAATATAAGCTTTTATAAATGAGAATTCAATTATACATAACAACTATCTTGCAAAGCACTAATCTAGCAGGGATTCTAGGTTGAAACAGTAAGCAGATCTGAACAATATCGTGATGAACACAATATCCTGTCAGTTTGCTTGACTGTTGGCTAAGGGAGGAGACCTGAAGTGACCAGTAACGAAGAGGAAGGCACAGTCGAACCAAGCAAAGAATTAGCTGTAGACGAAACAGACAGGATAATAATATCATTTCTCCAACGCGACTCAAGGACACCAGCTGCGGAGATAGCCAAGAGACTAGGCTTATCAGAAACAACTGTCCGGAACAGAATAAGAAAACTGGCTGATTCAGGTGTAATAAGAAGCTTCACGGTTAATCTAGATCTCGCAAAACTCGGCAAAGCCGTTGCCGCCCTCATAATGGTGAACACAAAGAAAGGT
>JAHPYV010000042.1 GCA_019058495.1 Promethearchaeati archaeon | reverse complement strand
GGGTCTCACAACGCCAGCTATGAGTTTGAGGAACGTTGTTTTCGCAGCACCAGTCGGTCCCAAGACGCACATGTATTCACCATTCTTGATTGACAGGATCCATAATGGTTCTCACAAGGAGTCTGGCCGAGACAGGGGCGACAGTAGCCTTAACAACCAAGTTGACGACCGCGCCTGTACTAATTGTGAACTGGGTGAAAGCTTGGATTAATGGCACACCAATAGCTAGTCAAACTGAAATAGGGCTTGCATGCGGTATTCTCGTATTCTTCTCTATAATAATACTCTTGGTACTTGCGAAAGTCGTCAAGACAAGGAGGGCAACTTAGAATGCCAGAGATAAAGTTGAAGAATGTAACCAAGAAATATGGAAGCTTGGTAGCCATAGATCATCTCTCCTTGTCAATCAAGAATGGTGAATACATGTGCGTCTTGGGACCGACTGGTGCTGGGAAAACAACGTTACTCAAACTCATAGCTGGCGTTGTGAGACCCACCGAAGGCGAGATATACTCTGACGGCCAGTCGGTGAATGATCTTCCGCCTGAGGAAAGGGGTACCGCTTTGATGTTCCAGGGGTTCGCGCTGTTTCCCCATCTAACTGTATTGGACAACATTCTGTTTGGTCCGCTCTCCAAAGGAGTGAGGTACAAAGACGCTTTCAAGATAGGCATGGATACCTTGGATATGGTCAAGCTTGGGAGAAGAGCCAGATCTTACCCAGCCGAACTTAGCGGGGGCATGCAACAGAGAGTCGCATTGGCGAGATCGCTTGCATCTGGAGCAAAAACACTATTACTCGATGAACCCCTCGGGGCATTAGATGCAAGGTTAAGAACCGAGCTTCGTCGTGACATCAAGACTCTCGTGAAAGACCTTGATTTGACAGCAGTCCATATAACTCATGACCAGGAAGAGGCAGTCTCTATAGCAGATCGAATTGCCTTGCTCAGAGATGGAAAGATAGAGCAAGTTGACACGCCCATCGACTTCTACCGCCATCCAAAAACGATCTTTGCAGCACACTTCTTAGGAGGGGCTAACCTCTTGGAAGGCGTTGTCAGAAGGGTCACTCCTGAAGGTTCGGTAATAGATTTGGGAAGAGAAATCGATGTAATGGTCTCCTTCAAGGATCTCAAAGAAGGGAAACTAGTGGTTGTAGGTGTGAGATTAGAAAGAACCTGCCTAAGAAGAGCAGCCTTCAGGCAGAACAGCTTGCTCGGGAGAGTTGAAGCAGTCAGATTCCTAGGCGAATTCATAAAGTATGATGTAGTGCTCGATCGAATTGAAAGTGCGGCTTCCTGCAAGATTCCTTCAAAATCACCTGAGAAATTCGGCGCTGGGGAAAAGGTCTACGTTCATTTTAATCCTGACGACTGCGTAGTATTCCCATCTCCCAGGCTTGGATTGCGCAAAGAGATCGAAGTGATTTAACAGTCTGTGTGCAAAGTTTGACCGTTTTCTTTTTTCTCCAACGCACCTAATGAGACTTCGGTAGCTTTATAAACGAGGCTATCATTAACCACAATCACCATATACTGCTGGCACAGTTGTACTTTGGTTGCAACGACAGCAGGAGCAGAATCGAAAAAAAGAGAAAAGGTGAGAATCGGAAAATGCCTGGAAGATCTAGTTCTGAAGAGAATACTGTATTCATTGGCGTCAAGCCACCAATGAACTATGTCTTAGCTGTAATAACACTGTTTCACGACAACGCGAAGTTGGTCAGTATAAAAGCGCGAGGGCAAGCGATAAGTCGTGCTGTTGACGTAGCTGAGATAGTACGCAATAGATTCATGTCAGACGTGAAAGTCAAAGGCATAGTCACTGGTACGGAGCAATTGACTGGAGAGGAAGGTAACAAGTTCAGCGTAAGCACGATCGATATATCTCTGACGAAGGAATAGTCAAGAGGCGTTGTTGTCCCCAAAACCCTTTGCCTTCTCTTCCTGTTTTTATTGTTCATGCTCTCTTATTCATATTATTCCAGACTAGACTATTGAGATCGAAATAACCAGAAATACGTGGTTATGCTTCGATCGTTTCATTTTCTTCTTTGTGGCACTTGGATTTGCAGTTCTCATGTCTTCTTTTTTTCAGGTCTTGGTTCTAGATAGCAATACTTAAAGCCAAAAAAGAATCGAATCACTAATAGAACGCGGGCGACGAAGTGAACCAAGGGTTATGCCAAGCATCAGAGTAGTCGACCTAAGCAAGAGGTTTGGGAAAGTCGTCGCTTTGGACAAAGTATTCTTCTACGTGAAGAACCGAGAATACGTCGGTATCCTTGGTCCAAGCGGTTGCGGCAAAACAACCCTAATAAAATGCGTGGCTGGAATCCTTCGACAAGATAAGGGCCATGTCTACATAGGCGAGAAGCTAGTTGATGGCACTCCTCCTGAGGACCGAGGAATAGGCTACGTGTTCCAGAACATTGCTCTCTTCCCTCATATGAACGTTAGGGATAATATTGCCTACGGTCTGAGAGCCAAGCAGGCTGACGTGGAAGAATCCCGTCGAATTGTAAGTGAAACGATCGCCTTGATCAAGTTCAATGCAGACCCAGGAGAATACCCAAGGGAACTCAGCGGTGGGATGCAGCAGAAGGTAGCGGTAGCAAGGGCTCTAGCGTCCAAAACAGAGCTACTGCTCTTGGATGAACCTCTGTCAGCGCTCGATGCCAAGGTCAGGGTTGAACTTCGCTACGAGTTAAGGAAGCTTGTGAAAGATTTAAGGCTGACTGCAATTCACATCACTCACGATCAAGAGGAAGTGATGTCGATTGCCGACAGGATCATGATAATGAAGAGAGGTCAAATAGTCGAGGTTGGAACTCCGGACCAGCTATACTTCAGACCGAAGACTCTCTTCACGGCGAACTTTCTTGGTGAAGCTAACTTCATAGAAGGGAAAGTGGTAAGCATCCAAGACAGCATTCTCGCAATGAAGATTAGAAACGGAATCGTTATCGAAGCGCATTTGAAGACAGACGGAGCAGAAGAAACAACAGTGGAGGCGCCCAAGAAAGATGCCCGCCATAAAAGGATGCCCAAGAAGACACGATTCTTTTCGAATCAACTTGTCGTTGCAGCCATAAGACCGGAGTTCATATCTATAAGCAGAATGGAGAAGACGCTAGGTCGCAGACGACCGAATACGATCCGGGGCAAGATTGAGGACTCCGTTTTTTCGGGTGGGACATACGTCTATGAATTGATTCTCGAGAACGATGAGCCTGTAACCTGCCGAGTACCATTTGACGAATCTCATGAGCCGTTGAAAAAAGGAGAAGCGGTCACGGTAACACTCGATTCAGAAGCAACACTAGTCTACCCGTACCCTAGAATCGGTTTAGCAAAAGAAATCAGTCTTGAATAGAATGGACGCTTCCTAACTCATCGTTTGGAAAAGCTTGAAGGGTCTGTTGCTTTGAGTTTTCAGTAATCGTTTTACTGTTGTTTTGATTGAGGATGGCGAGCTGTCTATTCCTATCCATCTCCTTCCAAGCTCTTCAGCTGCAACAAGGGTCGTCCCGGAACCACAAAATGAGTCCAAGACTATGTCGTCAGGCTGGGAGGACGTTCCGATTATCATCTTCAGCATTTCTACATTTTTTTCGGTTGGATAAGACGGAAACTGAGGGTCTTTGAATTCCCAGATATCTTGTCTCTTCTTTCCTTTCTTTAGAAACTCGTCAGCATAGATCCTTTTTCGTGGAATTCCTTTGCTGGACCACTCAATTAACCCCCTTCTATCCAACTCTTCGAGCGTCTCTGGTGGATATCGCCAATGTCTACCCTTTGGCGGAGAGATCCCACGCCAAGGCTGGCCTGTGCATCCGACTGAGGTTTCCCCAGGCGCGTGGAGGGGATTTGTTGTGAAACGTCTACCATCTTGATCGATCTTGGGGAATAGTCTGGGTAGCTCTTCGTCTGTGAAAGGCTCTCTCAGGTCATTCCAAACATAGCCTCGAGTCTTGGAGTAAAACAGAATCATGTCCTTGATGTTTCCATAAGCCTTCCGAGGAAAATTCTTGGGATTACATTTTACCCTTGCAATATCATTTATGAAATGTTCCACCCCGAAAACTTCATCCATTAACACCTTGACGTAGTGCCCAACTCTGCAATCAACATGAACGTAAATTGACCCATTTTCTGCCATGATCTCCCTGAGTAATACGAGCCGACTCCTCAGAAAATTGATGTATGCAGCGCCGACTAGCTCATCGGTGTATGCTACATCATCATATTTGCTTGAGCTTATGGTTGAAGAACGGGAAGTCCCGATGCGATAATCCTGACCAGTAGCGAACGGTGGATCAATGTAAACTAGTCTGACATTCCCCTTGACGGAGAAATCATTCATCAGGCTCTTCAGGACAGTCAGGTTGTCTCCTAGGATGAGTCTATTGGACCAGTTGTCGTCGCGGATGCTCGTCTTTCCACGTGAATCGACTTCCTTCAACTCTGCTGAAGGAGTCCCAGCTAGTATTCGCTTCTCGTTTTCCTTACAATGACAACTCAGATCGAATTCACTCGGCGGCAATTCTCTTTCCCTCTTAGTGCTCGATAATCAGTTTACCACACGATTTCTACTAGATATGGCAATTGCCCTCCATCCAAGGTGCCTCGTAAATGAATTGGATGGATCGAGTATAATATTTCTACTCTTAGCGTTTTTCGACGGGATTTATGTGGTTCCGAAAGATAAATGTTATTTAGATGGTTGGAGGAAAGTTATACAAGACATTCTTATGGCATTAAGTATGCCTATCCAAGAACTTCAGCATGCATCTACAGTTGTCGTTCGTGAGGTAGGAACTGGAGGAAAGAACAGCTTTGTCCAACTTGTCCAGATGGTTTGAAGCAAGACGTGAAGTCAGAGTGATAGGACTGATACGTAGGCACGCTCAGCTTGCATTGGCATCAACTGAGGAACTGTTGAAAGCGACTGAGTTTGCAATTAGAGGAAAGAAGAATGAGGTTGCCCTAAGCTATCAGTCTCAAACAAAACTCGATCACGATGCAGATGCCATTCGAAGAGAGATCATAGTAGAGCTAAGCAAAGGTTACCTTGCCCCCGAAGACAGGGATGATTTGATCACATTAGCAAGAGAAGCCAACTGGATTCTGGACTATGCCCACGAAGCCGAAGGCATACTAGTCCTTTTCGACCTTGCCGCTATGCTAAAGAAGATCCATGAGCTTGCGACCAAAATGTCCAAAATGGTACGCGACTGTGCCAAAGACACCGTGCAATGCATAGGATTACTTGCAGACAAGAAGCTCGACGAAGCACTGAAACTGGCAGATGATGTCGAAAGAGTTGAAGAAGATGTCGATGAGGAATACCGTGAAGCCAGAAAAGTTCTATCAGAGATGGGAGGAGAAGACTGCAAAGTAGGGCAAATAATCCTACTAAGCCAGTTTCTTGAAGCCGTTGAAAACGTGGCAGATAGATGTGAGTATACAATCGACCAGGTTAGAGCGATGGCAGTCCACCTCAGAAGATGAAGTGGTTCACTGAAACAGGGCAGAAATGTTTGACCAAACCTTTTTCTGTCTATTCGATCTTTTGCATATTTCCTGTTAATTAGTTGCAGGGTTTTTTGCTGTTGACTGGAGGGACAGTTATGGTAGGAGAAATAAAACTCTCAGCTTTGCGTGAGGAAGACTACGGCGGATGTTTGGTACGGTATTTCGAGAGATCAGAGGATGCTCGGAAGCAGATAGGCTTCATACTCCCACCATCCGTGGATGATTTGAAGTCCACCTTCCCGCTCGGTTCAACATACAAGCTTCTGCCTAGCGCCTCATCTGGCGACGACATCCAAGGAGTCATAAGAGCCATGAGTCGCCCAGGAAAAGCCAGTCCCAAAATCAACGTGAGATTTGTCGTGGAATACCCAGAACTAATCAGAGAAGTATACCCCCTCATTCTCAACTTGGCAAAGTCAGAAAGGAAGTTGATTATTACAGCATATTTCATAGACGGATATGAAAGGGAGAAGATTGAAACCCTACTTGATATCGGCTTCGTTAAAGGAGCAGCGACGGTAAAGACAACTTGCCTCTACGGTAAGTACTATGATACTAATTATCTCTACCACGATATCGAGAATGAATACGAGGAATCACCGAGGCGCGAGTACGCAGAGAAAGGGGATTTGTACCCGCTTCTCCCAGTGGAGAAACGCAAGCAACCACTGAAATTACGTTTCCGCATAGCAAACTTGGATGACGCCGCAGACATAGCCGAGGCTATTTCCCAACAGAACACCTTCAGAACCTTGGCCAGAGGCGTATACGAAGGCTTCATGGCTAAGAGTGACTCAGTTTCGTACCTAGAGCAAGGAAAGAAAAGCGGACTCAATTTCCCTATAGTGTGCATTGACACAGAGAGAAACAAGGTCATCGCTATATCGGACTTAGGAATCATGAATGACCAAGTCTCAAGGCATACAGGCCATTTGGGAATCCACGTCAACGCTCAATACCATGGCTTGGGTGTCGGGACAGCATTGTTGAGGGAGATCGATCTTATGGCAAGGAGGCTTCACTTGGAGAGCCTAGTGCTGAGCTACTTTGAAATCAATGAAGTTGCAAAGCGGCTCTATGAGAAGAGTGGTTACGAGTACCGCGGAGAGGTACCGGGCTGGCTATCAAGCACGTATGTCAAAGAGATTTTTATGCAGAAAATGCTTACATAGAATCTAAAGAAACATCCTTATGATTCTTCGCGGATATGACTTCCTCATTACTCATTTGTACACAAGGGGGAAACATATTATCAAATGCTCTCCGCAACAGCTTAACATACTCTTCCTTATCGTAAAAAATCTTTGAGCCACGTTTTGACAACTCGGCTGCCAGCACTCTCCTAGCAGGATTCCTTGCACCAGACTTTAGAACCACGAACTTGGCTCTCTGCCCAGCTTGAAGTTTAACACCAAAGGACTTCAGTTGCTCCGCTGCAGTAGCCTGCCTAGTCATCACAGAATACTCTGAAAGAGACTTGGACAAGTTCCTGCAAATAATCAGATCCTTAAAATCTACGTTCCCTTCACGAACCTTCTCAGTGTAATCACGAAGTACTTGCTGTGCCTTAGGAATTGCTCTAATAAATTCTTCACAGTTCGAAGCGACTGAAACAGCTTTAACCATATCCATCTGCGCATTGTAGATCAAGCGAGGCGTATCATGTTTCCTGACTTCCAGGCCGCGAACTCTAATCTCGCCATCGCTTAGCACTCCATAGTAGCGGTTAAGTACAGGCAATTCTGGATTAGTGGTTGAGTGGAGAAACACGATCCACTTGTATATTCCTTTGAACTCCAAATGCAATCCAGTAGCTTCAGAGATCTCTTCACACAGCTCCTTGTACTCACTAGGATTCGCGGTGACTCCAGTATTCTTCTTGAGCCAGAGAGAATCAACTATCCCATGAATTAAATCGAACCCTTTCTGTTGAGCTATTGCAGCGCTCCTCAAGAGAAGTTCCCGGGCAAATGCCGTTACAGCTATGTGAGCATCGATCTTGCCAAACCGGTAACCCTTGAAACCTAAGTAACCGAAAGACACTACTCCGCCCCATTTCACCGTCGTTTGCAATTTCATAAACTTCTCTTTTCTCTCACCCTGTGACTCCTTTATGAGTCTCTTGTACTCTCTTCTCTTCTCAAGGAGTATCCTGACAACTCTCGGAACTAAGCCCACTCGTTCCATGCAAATATGAAGGTTGATTCCAGGAACCTTGAGGCCAACATTCTCACAGCATTTGCAGTTCACAGTCTCCGGAGACACGTTGAAGTGATACATAATACTTGGATACATCATGAAGAAGTCGCATTCAGCTACATCTTGGTGCACACCCATCTTCGGCTCGAAAACGAATCCGCCTCTATCCTGTTTAATTAACTCTGTTCCATTCTTGAAACCTTCAGTATTCCGCTTAACCGCTGGAATCAGTACACCATCCTTCCAAGCCTGGTAATTCTGCATAGCTGTAACCATGTGGCCAACCGTCGCTCTCGAGATTTGCTGGACAGGCATCAAAGAGAGTCTTGAAGCTTCAATTAGCCCTTCAAGCCCGCCCTCTTCATAGAGAAAAGTCGTGCTTGGATCTATGTGAAGCCTACCATGAAGAATTAACTTGGAGGATGGCTTGTAAAGGATCTTACCGTAACAGAAATAAGAGGTTCCACCTTTAGCCAGCCCATAGTTGTTTGGGTAAAGTGGTGACCCATCTCTTGATAAGGAGAATTCTTCCTCAAGGTGGTTTGCATTCACTCTAGTTTGAAGGTAAGGGAAGAGTTTAGCATCTCCTTCACAACTTACTATCAGGTCAGGATCTAAACTTCTTACACTCTGCGATAACTCCCTGAGCAGTTCAGCTTCACACTTACCTTCTAATACAAGTTCATCTTGTTTCCCTTGCTCCTCCATTTTCAAGACGACTTGCTTAATTGGCTCGATAGGCGAAAATATAGGTCTATCTGCATTGTCTAATACGATCTCAATTTTCCTTAGTGCAGGGATCTCATAATCAACAGCCAACCTTGAATCTAAGAGACTATAGTTCTCGAGTCGCTGGTTACCATCCACATTCAACGAAACATAAGCGAAAGGAAAGAGATGAGTTGAGAAGAAAAACATCTGCTCCAATGGAACATCAATGTTAAATAATTCTAGACCGCCAAGTCTCTCAATATCCCTTACAACTTTCTTAAACGAGTTTACGCCATCAGCTTTAACTTGAATTACACGGCTCTTCTCACGATCCTCTAAACTCACATACTTATCAACGGCTTCAACTTCACTCACATGAGGATGCTGGGAAATCGCATACGTTAACCCGTCAACATCCCAAGAAGAATTTCTTGGGTAAACGTGGAAATATGGTTTCCAGTCACTTGATACCCGTACGACCCTACCATCAGATCTTTTCTTAATCCAAATCGAAAGTACATTCTCAGTGCTATCAACGTTGGCGTCAAGGATCCATCCTTCGATATTACTCAATGCTCAACACCTTTGGGAGCAGCGGTTCCAGTTTCAGACTTCTTGAGTTGCTTCCTCAACTCGATTAAGATGGACATGATAACTATCTCTGAAATAGTGGGTGAACAGACGAGGGAACCAGCATCCGCGTGTTTTCGTACAGCATCCAGTAACTCATCTAAGATAGCTTGTTCTTCGGTTCTCAATCCTCTACGGAACTCTTTCCATTTCTGTAACTCTTGTTCTAGAGCCATCCTGAAACTTGGAACAGTTCTACCCAAATTTGCCATGCCAGGTCTCCTGAACCTAACATATCCTCACATCAAGGTATGGTAGGTTGGTTTTCAGGCTCTCCAAGAAGAAGAGTCCCCCGCTACCTGGGGTCGCAGAGTAGCCTCCATTGCATTTAGACGCAACTTCATTGTGCACCAGACCTTGTGCCTGACGCAGGGCAGTAAGCCCGCTTCCCACGCTTAGCCTGCGCCTCGGACTTCCATCGCCCTCATTTAGCACGGCGCCACGCGGGATCGCCTCATCCGAAGATGAGCATGATATTGGAAAGAGGTTTCCCATCAACTCTCTGAATCCCTCATAATGTAGCACCTTGAGCGCAAATGCGGTTGCCGAGCACTTATGTACATCCAGACCAACGATAGGCGATACTTTTTCTCCTATCTTGGTTGTGTTAGCCTCACTGCGTTTCATTGCTCCACATTTGTATTCGAGTATAGAACCAAGTTTGTGATGAGGGATACGTCTAACTTTGCGGTTTGTCTTATGGTTAGTTTTGAACTTGGATGTGCTCAATTTGCCGTATACCACTCTGGCACCATAATGCTCCGCGATGTTCCAGATCTTATTCGCAGTCTTGTGCAGGAGATTGTTGGTCTTGTTTGCTGAGACGTACTGCACCTCGTGACAATTGATCTTCCCAATTGCCAGTACATGCACCTTGTCAGCAACGGCAAAGTCTATGTGTCCAGCGTTGACATCGAGAGCTACCACCCGCTTAATCTCCTTTGGCATACACTCCTCTGTTGTCACTTCGATTACTATTCGCACATCATACCGTTTCTCATCGTCCCTGCGCTTAAGTAAAACAGTATATGATGTTCTTCCTTTGAGCAAGTGTCCGTAATGCTCTACGTACTTATTTGGGATGAATATTTCAGGGTAAATCCAGCGGCATTCGCTTGCCCGATTATCAGGTGGAACATTGATGCGTAGTACGAACCTGCCATCTGTGTTAGTAATTATACGAGCGTTGAGGTTGCCACACTTTGTCTTGTCACCTCGCGAGATTATCAACGCGTTTCTGCGATTACGGTATTCCTCAGCGCTTATCTTGCCAGTTTCGCGAAGCCTCTGCAGTTTGAAGCCACCGAAGGTTACGTGAGGCGGTAGGTATTCGATTGAGTTGTATGCGTCTTTTGCGTAACGGGAATTTATTCCGATCTGCTCCTGAAGCAGTCTCTCAATTTCAGCTTTTGAGACGCCTCGTTGATTAAGCATGTATGCTCTCCGCCTAGCGTTTCCAAAGCGCCTGAACAAGTCTAGAAGTCGAGTCTCTTCTTCAGGCGTTATCCTTGTGATCGCGCTTGGAATTGTTAGCTTCTTAGACATGGCACTCCTCCTTCGCGGTAGTTTAAGAAGTATGCGTCAAGGGTTGGCATGTAGTGTCCTCGCTTACCCTTCCAGACCAGAATCTTACGTTCAGATATAGAAGGGTGCTTCACGAGGACGTACTCGGTAACCTTGGGTCTCTCCTTCACCATTAAGTGAACATTTGCGTAGTGCGACAGAGCTCTTCCTCCAGCTGGTCTGTACTCCGAGTTTTCAGCTAGCTCAGTCGAGGCTATTACAACAAGGTTTCTCTGGAAGCTTAGACGATGGAGTTGACCATAAATCCCAACGAGCCTACTAAGCGTTTCTTGCTTCAACTTCTTTCCATGGTCATCAGCTAAATGCAAGGCGGTGAGCCCTGAGACAATAAGAACGCGGGCACCGATTCTATCTAGCTCCTCCTCAGCCCTCCTCAGTATAAGTTCTTCAACCTGCCCACTTGTAAAGGCTCTTGACACGAAGATTCCTTCAAGCACCTTCTGCGGGTTTAAACCCATGCTAGTTGCCTTGCAACTCACAGTGTAAGGGTTGAAGCTATTCCACGCATCAACAAAGACAACCTTGCTGCCCGCACCATTATTGAAGCCGGGAAGCTGAGAAGTCACCGAGGCTGAGAGCAACAACGAAGTTACAGAGCCATGTGTATCCCCGTAGACTAGGTTGAATAATCCTGGCTCAAAGCCTCCTCCAAGCATGTCATCTACGTCACCAACACCAGTGCTAACCAGAGTTTGAGGACGAGGTGTACCATGTTCGGGCAACTTAGATGACCTCCACTTGCCCACCAATTTCCAGAGATGGTATTTAAACTACTATACGCGGAGAATCGCAAACTAGTAGTTGAGGAACTAGACACCGAGCGCAAAGTGAACGATGAACAGTGGACTCAGTAGAGAAGAAAATCAATTTTAATTGAGTATGTTTTATTAAGGTGCTCGGAGCATACACTGGCTTGAAAATTCGATAAGGGAATAGCATAGTTGAATCTCTCTTATAGACAGGTTACTGAGCGCCTTCATCGAGGAGACATTAATAAGGTCGTGGGTGATGAGTACGTGATTATTGTCAGGAGTGGGGATCGACGTTTACTATTCTTACTGACCGACTCAGACTACGAGACTTTGTTCAAGATGACTCAGAATCGGTGCACGGATACGCCTCTGATCCGGAAACAGTTCGTTACGTGGGCTGGGGCCCGAATAGCAGGGAAGATACCAGGAATTTCATGCAGCGCGTGATCGCATCTCAGAAGGAGGAACCACGAAAGAATTTCGAAGTGGCGGTTACCTTGAAAGAGCGGAATACTCTCATAGGCGGAGGCAGAATCAGCGTATCAGACGAAAGGCACCGCGAAGGATTCATTGGATACATTCTTAACAGGGACTTCTGGGGTCAAGGGTACGCAACAGAACTAGCACAAGCCCTTATCGCCTTTGGTTTCGAAAAGTTAGGTCTGCACAGGATTTATGCCACATGTGACATTGAAAACAAAGCTTCAGCACACGTTATGGAGAAAATCGGGATGCAGCGAGAAGGGCGTCTTCGAGAGCACAGGCTTCAAGGAAAAAACTGGCGCGACCAGTACGTGTACGCGATTCTCGATCGCGAATGGAGTCACGGGAAAAATCATAAACCTAATGACTAAAGTTTGATGAGAGAAACCTTTGAGTGGTGATATAACTAATGAAGAAGTGCGATTTTTACATTGTGGACGTATTTGCAGAAGAGAAACATGCTGGCAACCAACTTGCAGTGGTCAGAGATGCCAGATCGTTGCCAGATGAATTGAAGCGGCGTATTGCACGAGAGATGAACTTCTCAGAAACCGCTTTTATTCTGTCGGACAAGAAGGAGAATGGCGGGTACAATATACGCATTTTCACACCAGCCCAAGAGTTGCCTTTCGCAGGTCATCCTTCGCTTGGGACAGCGTACATAATACAGCGAGAGATCATTAGAAAGAAAGTTGAGGGGATAATCATGAATCTGAAAGTTGGTCAGATCCCTGTAGCTTTCAGATACAAGGGAGAAGAACCAGATGTATTGTGGATGCACCAGATGCCACCTGTCTTCGGCCAAACATTCGACAAGAAGATAGTTAGCGAAGTTCTAAGCATCGATGAGAATGAGATAGACAGAAGGTTTCCCATCCAAGATGTGTCGACAGGTGTACATTTCATGATAATTCCACTCAAATTCCTAGACACTTTGAAAAGAGCCAGAATAGTGAAAGAGAAGTACTTCGACCTTGTTGGAAATATCGAAGCTAAGGGTTTGCTCATCTTTTGCCCTGAAACACACAGACCCGGAAATCACCTTAGTGCCAGAGTCTTCGTCGACTACTATGGAGTCCCTGAAGACCCAGCTACAGGAAGCGGCAATGGTTGCCTAGCAGGGTACCTCGTCAAGCATCGCTACTTCGGAACACCTGAAATAGACATCCGAGTCGAGCAAGGCTATGAAATAGGAAGGCCCTCGCTACTTTTGCTGAGGGCACAGGACATGGGCGAGAAAATAGATGTTTTCGTAGGCGGAAAAGTGATAATGGTCGCAAAAGGAGAACTCTTATAGACAGCACTTGCACAAATCAAGGAAACCAATGGATCTCTGGAAGTTAATTTCTGCCGAGGAGATGATGAAGATTTGGCACGCGACAAAGGAGGAAAAACTCAATCTAAGCTGGAAGGACAGCCTGCAAGACTAACTGACCTCGTAGACTACCAAGATGGTTCAGTAGTGAGCCGCGAGATAATAAGCAGAAAGACAGGAACGGTCACCTTATTCGCCTTCGATGAAGGTCAAGGACTAAGTGAACACAAGGCACCATACGATGCCATGGTTCAACTTCTGGACGGCGAGGCAGAAATAACGATCGCAGGCAACCCGCTCCAAGTGAGGGAGGGCGAGATGCTGGTAATGCCAGCGAACAAACCTCATGCACTAAAGGCTCTGCGGCGATTCAAGATGATTCTGACAATGATTAGATCCTAGGATGAGACTATGCAGGCTAGATTTCTTGATCCCGATTGAATAGGGTGAAAGACTTGATTATTAAACTTACACGCGCAACAATCTTGGTGCGTGATCAAGATGAGGCGCTCAGCTGGTATTCTGAGAAGCTTGGTTTCAAGAAGATAGCCGACTAAACTTTCGGATCTTTGGGGGGGGCGCTGGCTTACAATTGCACCAAAACACCAGAAAGAACTGCAAATTGTTCTACTCAAGCCAGATGCGTCAGTACAAGGTAAGAGAATGAAAGATGCGAACAAAAGGCGAGTTGGAAAAATTCTTCGACGGACACGCCCCAATCTACATGAAGAACGTTTGGAGGTTCTGTTACCTCTTCGGTTGATTAGGTAACTGGGTAACATCTGCTCGGGGGATTACCTTTCCGCCTTCAGGGTTCCCCTTCACCGCTTCACCTGCTACTCCCTTCAAGCTGAACCGCAGCCCTGCGCTAACGATATTCAAAGCCGCGTTCTCATCCTTGTCCACCAGCTTGTTGCACTGGGGACAGTAGACCTTCCTCCCTGCACATTCGGCTATGCAGCAGCCACATGTCGCGCAAGTTGAGGATGTCTTGGATGGACGTAGAACACGGGGATACCTTCCCAGCGTGCTTTGTACTCAATTTGCCGTTGCAGCTCGGCGTAGCTCCAGCCATTCATCCTCGCCCTGTAATCTCTACCTCGTCCATTTCCCCTCCGGTAAAGCCTACGTATGCCCCTCAGATTCTCAATGACGATGCCGAGCCGCTTCTCCCTAGCTTGCCTAACTATACTTGCCGAAGCATTATGCAGTATCCAGCCAACCCTGTTTCTCTGGATTTTCCCGTATTTGACATAGATATGTCTTTGTATCCTGTAGTCTTTCCGCTTGAAGCCTCGTTTGGCTTGTCTGCAGCTTTCCTTGATCTCAGTTGCCCTCGAGAGGTCATACCTCTGGATGCCACCTCCCGAGTCTGCAGTGGTTACATTGTCGAGGTTGCGGTCGATCCCGATCAACCCCACTGGTTCTATCTCGGCAACCTCCTTCGACAACGTTACTGATACGGTGCAAGACATCAAGGAGACTGAACGTATAGTATGCCCCTCAATAGACCGCAATGTATAGGCATTCAACTGGATGTAGACATATTCTCTTGCCCTGATTGGAAGCCTAAGCTTGCCGTTTGTTATCTTGAAGCCATAGCAGTCGGCAAGCATGCGCTTGCCCGCATAAGGCTTCCTGACTTTCGGCTGCTTCCGCAGCGCGTGCCTGTAGTTCCGAAGGATGCTAGCGGCTTTGCTGACCGCAGTTAAACGGTAATAAGTCGGTGCGTCATGCCCTGCAAGTTCGTGGTAAGCCTTCTTTGAGAGAGCCTTCATGGACGTAACATTCTCAGCCAAACCAATGCGTATACATTCGTTCACCATCCTCCTAAACTCGTCTAAAAGGCTGAGTAGTTCAGGAGGAGGCGCACAGATTTGCTTGACTGCCTTAAATGCCTGCAAATCCAAACTAAGCTCCTTTCCAGATAAAAACCAACCATAGGGTAACAGCACTCGTTTGGACAAGAAATAATGGCGAAGTTGACTTTGTCTTAGAGGAGCTGAAACTCAGACCCGGTAGTACCATCTTGGATATTGGTTGTGGTACAGGACGGCACTTAGTTCAACTCGCCAAGCGCGAGTGAGCGAAAAGAGAGATTAGAACTTATTCAGGAGATCCAACAACTCCGTAGATCAAAAGTCCTAGTATACTTCACGAGTGATAGACGCCCTTTCCCCTCACAGAAGCTGAGGACGCTGTTCTGCCATTGTGTGAACATCTCATGGCCTTGGAAAAAACTGCGTTGAAGTCAGACAAGATTGATCTGTTCCTTTATACAAGAGGTGGCGACGTCAGTGTTCCCTGGCGCATAGTAACGATGATTCGAGAGTTTTGTAACGAGTTCTCCGTTTTGGTTCCTTACAAAGCTCACAGTGCGGGCACGATGATTGTCTTGGGAGCCGATAAGGTGATTATGGGCAAAAAGGCAGAACTCAGTCCAATTGATCCTACGCTAGTAAGAGCGATTATTGGAGAAGCAACTGTTCCACCGCCTGAAATCAGCGTAGAGGATGTTTCGTCATACATCTCGTTCATGCGGGAACGTGCGAACATAACTGACCAATCCGCATTGGCGCAAGTGGTGTCCCAGCTAGCAAGTCACCTAACGCCTTTGACACTTGGAACTGTAAACAGACAGTATTCTCATATCAGACTTGTAGCACGCAAGTTGCTGACATCGAGAAGGGAGAAGATAGAAGAGAATAGAATCAACTCCATCATTGAAGCATTGACAGAAAAGATGTATTCTCATGGTCATGCGATTGGCAGAAAAGAAGTCGCTGACTTGGGTCTGCCAGTTGAGAAACCAGACAATCGACTCGAGGCTCTGGTCTGGAACCTCTATAGAAAATACGAGAAACTGCTGCAGATTACTGATCCGATCGACCCAGAGGAGCTGCTTACTCTGCAGAACAAAGAGGATTTGTCGATTAGCAGTCTTCCACTAGCTGTCATAGAGTCTGTTCCCAAGTTGGACGTGTTTGAGCTTAACGCGGCTTTTAGTCGAAAGCGTCAAATACCTATGAATCCACAAATTAACATAAACATGAATTTGGCACTGCCGGCAGGCATAGACCAACCTAAGCTACCTCAGAAC
>JAHPYV010000254.1 GCA_019058495.1 Promethearchaeati archaeon | reverse complement strand
CGGTTAAACCCGGCAACAGGTTGGAGGTGAACGGTGAGGAGCTTGAATTCCTCGTGGCTGCAGCAACTTATGCTATTGAGTATTGCCCGGTTGAGGGTGGGATGATGACTGAGGACAACAGATTTTCAACCAAAGACGATTTCGCTACATTGCGAGAAAGGCTCAAGACATTCACAGCGGCGCCGGCACAATCAAGGTGAGTTTGTTCATTGTCTGCAATAGAGATGTTGGAGGAGGAGCACAAGGTAATCCTGCGAATGGTAAAGATACTCACCGTTATGCATGAACGTCTTGAAAGCGGCGGAGATGTAGATACTGCGGCTCTAACGGAGGTCGTAGATTTCTTCCGAGCTTTCGCTGACAAAGGTCACCATGCGAAAGAGGAGGATGTGCTCTTTCCGATGTTGGAAAGGAATGGAGTCCGCTCCCAAGGATGTCCGATTGGCACGCTAACAGGTGAACACAAACAGGGGAGGGCGCTTATGACCGCTCTGAATTATGCGATCGGCAAATACACTAACGGCGATTCAACGGCAAAGGACACGATCTCGGCGACAATCAAAGGTGCCATAGATTTGTACCCGGATCACATATGGAGAGAAGACTACCTTCTCTTCCCGATGACCGAGAAAGTTCTACCCAAGCCAGAGCTGCAAGCCCTCACAAGGAATTTCAATGAAGTGGAGACGAAATTCGGTTCAGATTTCCATAAGAAATACGAGCAGATTGTAGAGAGACTGGAGAAATCATTTGTCACCAACAAGGAAGGAGGTGTTTGAAAATGCCTAACAGCAGAAGACGACGAAAAGCCAAAGTGAAAACCAAACCGTATTGCGTCTCCTGTAAGAAACCCATTCTAGGGAAACCCCGGGTTATGCGATTGCAGATTACTCACCAAAACCCCAGAATGATAGAATGTGCAAAGAAGGTAGGATTCACATCCACTAATTGGGATTTGGGCGAAGCAATGCAAGGCACACTGCATAGACAATGCTTCAACCAGGCCATTCTAATCTGGGAGATCGCCTTTCACACTAGGGCCCTAAGTCCTCGTCGATGACCCGTATAAATTCCTCATGCCGTCAAACCGAATGCTAGGCTGAACACTGTTACTCTCTGCACCTTCCCCGTGTCAGGCTAGTTCAGCAAATTCCCGAATTTCGAAGTGCGCCTGAATGAGTTATCAGATACTCGATAGGTTGCGCACGTTCGCCCGTTCGTTCGGTCCTGCGTGGGTTGTTATGATTGCTGATGTAGATGCTGCAAGCATATTGACTGCGGCTACGGACGGAGCCTTGTACGGGTACTCGCTTGTCTGGTTTCTCATCCTCTTGACTGTACCATTGTTCTTGGTTCAGGAGGCTGCTGGCAGAATCGGTGTTGCAACCGGTAAGGGGTTGGGTGAGATTATCAGAGAGAATTATTCTCGAAGGATCGCGTTGTTGACGAGTGTTCCGATGGCGTGTACGGATATTCTGAGTTATGTTGCTGAGTTTACGGGAATCGCCATAGGGTTTCAACTTCTGGGAGTTGCACCAACTCTCTCTCTGCCCGTCGTGTACGTCGTTTACCTTCTGATTGTATGGAAGAGAGGGTACACGACGGTGGAGAGATTTCTTGTTGCTTTTTCTGCGGTTCTGATCGTTTCGTATGCTGGGTCGCTGTTTCTTAGGGGGTTGCCTCCTGTGAGGGAGTACTTGTTCTTCTTTTGGAGTTGGAAGCCAGGTTTTCTTTACTTGTTGGCGGCGACTGCGGGGGCTGTGGTGATGCCTTTCATGCTATTTTACCAGGCTTCTGCCACGGCTGAGAAGAGGGTGAAGAGCCTATGGAGTTCTCGTCTTGAAACTTTGGTGGGTGCCATAGCGAGTGAGGTTGGGATGGTCGTGATATTGTTGGCCACAATTGGTTTGAACGGCGCTTTAATCGAAACGAGTTCACCTAAGCAGCTTTCGCGGGCGTTGTCTTTTCTTGCAGGACCATACGCCCCATATGTTTTCGCAGTAGGCTTGATCGCAGCTTCGTTCTTGGCCCTTGTTGTAGTTTCTCTTGGTAGTGCTTGGGGTGTGGCTGAGGCGATAGGTTGGGGTAGGCAGAAGTTCTTCTGGATTTATTTGATTGAATCTCTTCCAGCTCTTTTTGTTCCTATGCTATTCCCGGATTTGTTTAATCTGGCAATCGGTATGATGGTTTTGTTCGTGTTCGTTCTCATCGGACCCGGCGTGATGGTTGGGTTGATAGCGAGGAAGAAACGGTTGATGAGGAGTTTATCGTCTGGCTTGGGGTGGAGTGTTGCCTACTGGGTTAGCCTAGCGCTTGTCGTAGCCGCTGGTTTCATCGCTCTGGCAGCAACTTTCATTCAGGCAGGCCAGTAGTCTCCAATCTTCAGGAGCCAATGGAGAAATTTACGTTAGCAATCGAGATCTTGACGTTACCCTGATGTCTTGATACTTGCGCGGTCTACTGCTTATCGGCCGACTGCTTAGCTAACGTCTCTCCGGGGGATCCTTTCCATCCGCGCATCGTCAGCCAAAGATTATACGCATGCAGGTAGAGCGCGACCACTTGGATAACTAGGGACCCTACGACGTTGAATTTCAGGTTCTCGGTGTAAGGCCAGTATCTCAGATAGGTTGGATGCTGGCCCCGGGGGTTAGATGACATATCACGTCTGTTTCCCACGAAATCCAATGAGGAGGAATCATTCACCAAAACTCCGCTTTATTTGCGGGTTCCGTGACTGTTGTGCGACTGTGAACAGGGCATAGAGGATGATGATTAAACATCGAGGCTGTGAGCCTGAGGTCAACTCTTCAACATTCGTAGCACCAACTAGTGTCCTCAGGCCATAAAGTCCATCGCCTTTGCGAGAGCTGCGTTTGGCATTGAAGCCGGCTGGGAAGACCGGATTTCGAGGTATCGACAGAGCACTGAGGTCAGATCTAAGGAGTTTGAACATCATTTTGGCGATGTCACAATGAGTGATGAACGGCAAAGGAGATCCCACCCGCGAAAAAGGCAACAAAGGGCGTAGGAAAGCAGGTCAAGATAGCGCTTCCCATTTTCGTCCCATATCCAGCAGCCTTCCCGTTTGTCCGGTCTGAAATCAGATATCGGACCCGTTTCGAAGATTTCCAATTTCCTTCCCCTCTTACATTCGTTAAGTCAATTGAACGCAACATTGACGGAAGATAAGCCTCCTCAGTTGTGTTCGAAATCGAAATCGTCCTCTCGAGCCGAAATCGCTCGTATGTTTTTGACAAATAATAGCACCATTTGACCCGTCGTCGTCAAAAAGTGTGTGTGATCCTCCTTGTGCGGAACCCGCCGTACTTCCTGCGCTTGGCTAGATGAACCCCGGATGTTCGTCTTTGGATGGCGTCCTTTGGTCGGTCAACTGGTCT
>JAHPYV010000041.1 GCA_019058495.1 Promethearchaeati archaeon | reverse complement strand
TTCCAATTCTCTCAAGGAACCGCTTGATTTTCTCATCATATTCCGCAAGTGAACCAACTGATTCTTGAGGACTGTCCGAGCACACACTTATCTCAACTTTTCCCTCTTGTGTCGCCACGAGTCTAACTAGAAGCTGATGTCCTGAGGAAGTCCTGGACGATAGGATCGCCTCTGCAACGTAAGAAGACGATTCTCCTATTAATGTACCCACATTCTTGATGCATCTGGCCCTAATCGAAGTTGTGGAGTGGTATGCCACAGCGAAGGAAGATTGAGCGTCTAGAATGCTCTCTGGAAGGATCTCATTATTGCATGTGAGTCCACTTGACATCGTGCCCCATTCAGGTGATGACATAACAACCAACCTACCTGTTTGATTATTCTCAGACTCAATTCATTGGTGTAAGACTGACGAGCGATGTCTCTGATCTCCTTTCTCTGTCTTTCTTGCTGAGGCTTGATTTAATCCTTCTCTTAGCTTCGCCACAGCCTTGATTATGTCGGCTTCTTTTGAGCCTATTGCCGCATTCATGACGATGTAGGACTCAGGATAGTTCTCGCAACAGGATCCCGATCTTCCTGACTGAATCACTCTGGGTCCACTCAACCTCAGAGAGTAGAGGACTCCCCCAAGGAGCGAAGGCTCAACTTCGCTAACCGTCATAGCACAAGCTATTGGACTCCTAACATTGAGGAGTCTTTCACCATATGAGTCAGCAACTTCGCCAAGAAGTTTCTGAAGGAGTGATCTATTTGATTCCTGTGTATCACGAAGTTTCTCATATCCCTCTATCCCCAAGGAGAGAATCGCGGCAAGGAATTGGTAGATAGGAGAGGCGGATGCGCGACCGGCATAGCAAGCCGCAATATTCTCAACCAGCTTTTCATCCGGGGAAGCTATTATTGCTCCTCCGACAGCTGTCAGAAAGTTCTTGTCGGTACTTTGCACTACCGCGTCCACTCGTCCAGCGTCGGCCGCAGAGCGTATATCCCGCATGATTTCTCTGCTTTGCACACCATAGGCATTGTTTATGATGTGGAAGACTTTGTGTTCTGAAGCTATTTTGGCTATCTCTTTAATTGAGTCTGGTTCCCTCGGTGGGAAAAATGTTGTTGTGGACAGAATTGCGCAGCAGTTTTTGTCAACTCCTTTATCTATATCATCTATCGAGACTCGCACAGCATCTCCACAGATCTGCCCTTGAACAACTTTAGTTCTTAGATTCGCAAGATGTATAGCTTTCAGAGGTGAATCGTGGTCAACCCTGGGGAAGACAACAGTGTTTCGGTCACCGCCGCTCGCGTCCCTAGCTGCGGCTAAGACGAGCGCTAGTGACATACCAGTTGCCACAGGCGAAACGATCGCTGATTTCATGTTGGGCGCACCGAACTTCTGCATAGCATCTAAAGCGCACCAGTTTGATAGTTCGTAGAGTATTGATGCACCTGGAGCCTTTGGCTGTGGTGCAATAAGTGCTCCACTTCTTCCAACGCCATGGCAGAAACCTGATGCCAATTCTGAGATCAGAGGAGAAGCGACCCTTGCTTCCCGTTCTCCTATTCTTACACCTTCAGGGTCTTTGTCAACATCCATCATCGAAAGAAGTTTAAGGAGCAATTCTATCACGCCATCACTCCAGCCGAGATTTGGAATTCGTCTCTGTTTGAAGAGATTTCTGATTGAATTCAATTGAGAACCTAATACTGCCGAGGAGCGGCTGAGCATCTCGCGTGGCAGGAGTCCCTTAAGGTAATCCTCTAGCCTATCACTCAAAGTGGTTACCTCAGATTGTCCTTGAAATTTCAATACGATTCTTAAATGAGCTATGCTCTGGGAAAAGATTTCTGGTGAATTGCCCCCAGTTCTACCTTGCTTTGAATTCCCGATATGTTCTAAGTGTGACTGCCTCGCCCTCCCTTGGTATCTGATCGAAGTCAGCCAGTATTAATCCCTTCCCACCAAAAGCTGAAGAAAGAGTACCTTTGGCATTATCCCCCGTTGAAACTGTTTCTCCTATCAGTCTTTCGGCGCCGATTCGACTTCTTGCAAGACCTTCTATAACAACTCTACCCTCTTGAATTACTCTATCAACCGTTCCGATCATTTCTTTGACTACCTTCAGCCGCGGCGCAGCACTTGGACTCTCCAAGACTGTACCGCCCGCGGCAATTCTGAGGCTTGTCGGCGGCAAACTCAGCAACGAGAAGAGTATTCTGTCACCTTTCTCTGCCACGAGTGGTCCGGCCAGTTTTATGTATGATGTGAACTCTCCGTTCTTATGTGCCGTTGCAATCAGTTTTTCGTTCGCTTCTGTTCGATATGGAAATACTTTGGCTTGCACTGATGACATGCCTATGGTTACATGCATGGCCAACCCAGGGATTATGCTATGTCGGAAAAATCTGTTGATCTTCGCTTTGGCTATGATGTGATTAACTGGTATCAAAGATCTTGGTGAAGAAGCGTAGCATCCTCTGTAAATTGAATGATAATCAGCTTTTTGCAGACCAATTCCAACGCGGTCACCAGCTTCAGCAGATTCCCTTGATTCCTTAAATGTTTGAATCGACCTGACACGACATACTAGATTGATAGGTGATATTTCTATATCATCGTTCACTCTCACTCTTCCACGCAGGATCGTGCCAGTTATGACTGTGCCAGCTCCCTTTATTGGAAAAGCATGATCAATAGTCATCTTGAACTTTCCATTCAGATCCCTCTTTGGAGGAGACAGTTGGGATAGGAGAATGCTCTTAAACTCTGGTATACCGACATAAGTAATAGACGAGACAGCAGCGATAGGTGCGTTTCTGTAAAGTGAATCTGATAAAACCCCTCTCACCGATTCTCTGACAGCTCTTAATCTTGCATCGTCAACAAGATCAATATTCGTCAAAGCTACTACTACTCTTCCTACTTCGAGACTCTCCAGCAGTATTAGATGCTCACCGGTCTGAATCTGAGGGCCTTGTGTGGCCGAGACGACCAGTATTGCAGCGTCTATTATGCTTGCACCGCTAACTGCAGTTCTTATCAAGTCCGCATGGCCTGGTATGTCGACTAGTGTTACGAGGTAGTTATCCAGAGTGAAGGCAGTGAAACCTATGTCGATAGTCATCTGCCTTCTTTTGGCCTCAGGAATACGGTCCAGGCCCGCTGTTGAGATTCTTTCGCTTAGAGCTCGAGCAAGCTCAGTCTTCCCATGGTCAACGTGTCCAAATAGTCCGACGTGAACTGGGGTCAGTTTCTCCAATTCACTTCCCCTACTAACCTTCTAACCTTATGCCGCTAAGAAGTATTAGAACAAGATAACGGTTTTAACACTTGCTCGTAGTAGTCTGATGTCCTTGTCAATGTTATCTGGTAGTGTTTGCCTTTAGAGTCTTCGACTTCCTCTAAGTTGCCTTTGACTATAACTTCTTGACCTGCCTCCGCCTGACCTCTGAACTCCTCGACGAAGGAGACGATTTTTTCGATAGGACCAATGCTAGGACCTTTCATTAGTCTCCTCATTTCAATCGTGTACACAGATGGTATAAAGAATGAATCTGAATCATCAGTAATCTCTGCGATGGCGCTTACCCAACCGAGTCTTCTGATCCTTGAGTTCGGGTCGTACTTCTCGTTGATTTCACTCCAATCTTTCACAGGCTCGAACTCGACTTTGTAGTCCCTTCCAGCATTAGCCGGCCCGTAAACTCCGTATATCAGTTTTCTCCTGCAACACTTGCAGAATTCGTCCACAGATATGTTCCTGAAGAACCAATGTCTACCCTTAGCCCATTTCTTCCAATCGTCGAACTCGTTGACAATGTTCGGACTCTTGGTGCCATAGAGATCCTGCAGTGTCTCTCTCAACGACCGAAGATTCCTCTTGCCGTACACTATGAGGTCAAGGTCACTGAAGTCAGGATGATAGAAGTCATGTAATATTGACCCGAAGACTCCGAAGTCGTGAAGATGGAGTTTGGAATGGTTCATGATCGTGTCCAAGACTTCTTGGAGAGCACGCATAAGCTTGTCTCGACGGGGCGAATTTTCCTTCAATAGGTTGGCAAGTTTCTCTTCAGGCTTTCGAAGCTCCACTACTTGATCTGATGTCAGCCCAACTAGTCTCCTCTGAAGAGGGTCAGAGAACACTTGGTACTGGGGATAGTTCTTGGCGACGAATCTAAGGCCACCATCAACATAGAACTTGTAGTAACGTCGTGACGATGACTGGCGAATGGAGCGATGGTCATCCGTACTATAGATTTCCTCAGGCGCGTATTCCAAATCACATACGCAGCTTCTTCTTGGATGGCTATACCCATAGACTCTGAAGATAAGTCCTTCACTTGTCACTGGAGAGTCTCTGTCCCTGGTTCTGAAGTCAGCTTGTTCAATAAGATTCTTCGGATAAGCAGCGGTCGTTATCTCTCTCATTAAATCTCATGCCACTTGATCTTTTTGAGAACCTTTGGCTTAGCGACTGTCATCAGATTCACATCTACTTCATTTTCGTGTCTCTTGACGCGAGGCGCAACAGGAGTCGCCCTGGGTATGGTTCTTTCAAGCAAGCCACAGTTGCCATCCTGTCTTAGCTGACCCTTAACGCATATGGAGTACGCGCATGCGCAACCTTCGCAGGGATCTCCAACCCAACCACACAACACTCCAGATGGGTTATTTGAGCCTTGCTCATTGACAAGCTTTCTCTGACCACATTGGAAAAACTCGCAGACAGGGCTACACGTCTTTTCTTTCCCTTTCAAATTAACCCCATCCTATTTACCTCGGCCCGGCGGCCTAGAGTTGCACTACGAGTTGGACGAAGTTAGCTAACATCTATCCACAATATAAATTTTCTTGGATTTTCGAAAAAAAGCTATATAAGTAGATTACTCTGCCGCTAGGAAACAAATTTCTTCAGCAAATCGATGCCGAACTCTGTTAATGTCAACTTGTTCTCCAGATCCTTCTTCTCTTCAGCATAACTTTCATCAGATAGGTCCCCGACGGCTTGCTTAGCTGACATGATATCCAACCGTTTTTTCACCGAGTTTCTTTCAATGTTCAGAAGGTTAATCCAGTTCTTAATGTTCGAAGTATCACTGGATATCATGTTGTCAAGCTCACGCCTCTTTAGTTGGTACTCGCGGCTAAGTGATCTATATGCTTCGTCGCTAACCTGCCTTGCTGAACGTAGTTTTTCAAGTTTGTCCGCCTTCTCTTTCAAATCTGCAGACTGTTTCTTGTGTTCTTCAAACGGGAATGACCTCATTTTACCTTCAAGGTCAGCTTTTTGTTCATTTGCCTCTCTTATCTCATCCCTTAATTTCGCTATTCTGTCTTTATATTCGCTTAAAGGGATATCGGCATTCTTAAGCAGCGAGTCCATTTCATTTACTTCCTCTTTGTACGCTTTCCGTTTGCTTTCGTTCGCGCCAAGTCTGGCTCTGATGTCAATCTGCTCGAACACATCTTTTGGTATTTCCGATTCCACTGAGGGCTCCGCTCTTCCTTGATAGACAGCGGAGGTTTTTCCTCCGATCAGGCGCCCACAGTACCTGCAAAAGTTCTCAGTACCCTTAATTGGAGTTCCGCAGTAAGGGCATGAAAGTCTGTTATCCAAGTCTACCACTCTTCAGGATCGTTATTTATTCGGCATTATTATCAGTTTTGCCAAGCAATAGAAATCTAATTTCATTTCACGGCGCTTCTGACTCTTGAAATGGCTTTTTCAAAAGATTCCTTGTCTTTGACTAAAGGCAGATCGAAGTAAGAACCCAACCCTTCACATATTTCTTTGATCAGGTACATTATCGCATCCTTTGAGTTCAATTCCTTTTTCTCTATTGTTCCATCAGGAGTTATGAATGATACTTCCAACCACTTATCTCCCCCTGAGCTGGTTGGGAACAGCGAGTAGACGTAGTCTTCAGTGAAGAGTATTATACTTGGTGGAGTCTGGTAAGCCTTTTGAAGCAAGTTCAGCATTTCCTGAGCGTTCTTAGCTTTGTCAGGTGACACTCTGATAACACCCCCTGATCCGCACAAATCTTGCTTTCCAAATAAAGTTTCTCAGAACAGTGCCAACGTCCCTCATTGATACTATTCATTATTTGTTAACAGACATAATAAACATTTACCAATAAGCGAGAAATCAGAAGAGGTCGATTGTGAGATTCCCGATAAGTCTAGTCTACACTTTCCGCCCGTCAAAGAGCTATCTAGAGCGCTATCACCGCGTTTATCAGTCCTCAACTTTCTCAAAAGCGGATTTGGGCGCTCCACAGACTGGACATTCATCGGGCGGTTCGTCTGCAAAGACCTCATATCCGCAAACTGTACATCTCCACCTTGCCATCCGAAAGACTCTCCTAACTGTGCTGATGCAGAAATATAGAATTGTCACTACCTAGAATTTAAAGGCGTCGCGATAGCGAGCATCCCGCTGACGCGCGCATCCCAGTGAACCTGAGGAAGGTTGCCCACTTCATATTCAAAACTGTAGGAGATTGAAAACGTGTTGGATAATTTCGCATCCTAAGTGAGCGCCGTTTAAGAACCTAGACGCCAAACCCTCCTCCTAGAACAATCCAAACCCGCCAGCGGTCAGAGCTAATCCCAAGAGCATAGTTAACGCGTAGAAGATAAACCCGTACAGGCTGACCTTCCCATGCCATGACGATTTGACAGGCGACCGACGCAAGTTTGGAACCACCTTCAGCGCCCCCACGACGAGTAACCCTATGCTGAATAACCCCATGATCCCGTGCAGTGTATAGAAGACCGCCCCGCGTGCAAGGAAACTCGCGATAACCCAATACGCGAAAGAAACTACTGCGGAGACTAGGAAGGATAGGGATACGGCAATATGGAACTTGCGCGAAACGAATGCAGGCAAGTTTTTGAAGGCAGTCATAGTCGGCGACAGTTTCACCCCAGAGATCGCGGCGAGGCCTCCAATCAAGAATGAAGCGGACAATAGCGTGGCGTGCAGACGCCAATCAGTCGGAGCTGCTATGCTAGCGTTGTCGCTCCACCCCCGACTCTCCCAGTACCCCTTGTAATCGTAGCCCACTACATCAATCCGATAAACCCACTTGACCCACTTATACCCCAGCTCATTGGGCGCCACAACACGTACAGGAAACCCTTGAACAGAAGGCAGTGGTTCCCCATTCATCGCGAAAGCTAAGAGCACGTCCGACTTGTTTTCGGTAGGCCATGCTAGCGAGGAAGTATAACCGTCCCCGCCATAGAAGACCACATCCATCGCTCCGGGCTTGACTCCCGCCATCGCGAGGATGCTATTAAGAGGGATCCCAGTCCATGACGCAGTGCCAGAAGGTCCATCTACGCACTGCAACTTAGCAACCACCGTGGCATTCGGTTGAGCAGTGAAATTCGCGTAGGTGAAAGTGAGCGGGTGATCAACCTGCCCCTCCACCCTAAGTGTCCATACAGACATATTGATCTGAGGCGTCCCATCAATTGAGACAGTGAAAAAGTCAGCATTCGGGGTGATTGAGGCAGGGACGTAACCAATGACCACAACAAGTAGGAGAGGAAGGGCGAATATACCCACTAATCCTACGAAGCGGAGAATTGGTCGGGGCATCTGAGAACCGCCTAGGTTTGGTAATTTTGAACCAGATTCTATTCAATCAACTTTCAAAACAATATCATGAGTGATACAATCCTTTGTTACAATTTGGCAGCAAATAATGATGATAGCCCTTACCAGAGGCTTTTTCCATGCTTTTCATCCTGATATAGGGGTAATGACATTGAATCCCTAGGATTCTTGCATCCCTATCCGAATTCACCAAGCAAAGAACATCTGACGTTCCTGAAAAGCGTGTTACCTTAATGAAAAATCGTTCTGACATGATCTGCATCTTCTCCAGGTGGTCCAAGCGCACTGCCAGTTAGCTACGGTACCAATTTCCTGTGTTCTCTGCAACGACCGTTCAATGACTTGGCAGAAAGTTCATTTTCTCTACATCTTTTTCCATTCAAAGATTAGATAATTAACGATCCCTGAAGGTGATATCGTTGCTATGATAAATTTTTTCCTTACAGTTGTGGCCAATCTTCCTGCCCTCACAGTTTCAATGGGGTTTATCGTAGTACCCTTAGGAAGCGCATGAACTATGAAGGGCGCATGATCTATACCTGGACCATGTTGGTAGACTCCAAAGTCAGCACCGAACTTCAACCCAGGTCTGACAACATATCCTCTACTCCGCAGATCTTTGTAAACAAGATATTTGTCATCGAATTCGTCGTATACTTTCATGGCATATTCTCGGAGCTGTTGGGACGATATTTGACCTTTCGATTTCTCATCGATCAAGTTGATCCTTTGTTTCTCCAATAAGTAGAGAGCCTCGAGGAATGAGAGCTCAACCGGGCAGCTGAAGTCGAATGTCTTGGGTTTGCGAACTGAGATAGGCTGGCCGAAGAAACCCTCCTTGTATAGTGTGGATCCCTCTTGCGGGTTCCAGACTACAATATGCGTTCCAAGAAGCTCCGCTGTAATAGGTGCTTTTACTTCCTTCCCGTTTGAACTTGTCACTGTAGGCTCCTTAGGTTGTTCACTATAGTCGGAACTATCCTCTGGTTGTGTCGTGACAATCACCAAACCGCTCAGCCTGCGACGTTATTCAATGATCCCTTCGCGTGTCAAGCGAAGTTATTTTCCTCTATTTGCTTCTTGCCATAGCGACTATCCTTATTGCATCGGCAGCCCGTTCAGCTGTATCCGCCATCTCCTCAAAATGAGCTATTAACTCCTTCAACATAATAAGATTCTTAGGTTCCAATTTCGACGCGTAGAGGGAGTGACCTACCCGCCTCTGTATCATGTCAGCACCCTTCTCGATTGCATCAACTTCGTCTGCGAATTCCAATGCCTTGGTTGGATTCTGAGACAACATGAATATTGAAAGCCGAAGTTTCTCTGTCGCTGAAATCAATTTCTCCACTAGCGCCTGCATTTCCTTCTTGAAATTCGCGTCTGGCTTCCATTCTTGGATAGCCAGAATTCTGAATCCCGTTCCTTCGGCTACGTCAGCTATTTCGTCGACCACGAGAGCCAAACGCATCAAATCCTCTCGGTTAACCATCGTCGTAGCCTTTGAGAGCTGCTCAAGTAGCTCATGCTTAAGCTTGTTGGCCTCACCCTCGATCCTTGAAACTCTATTGAGCCTGTCTTCAGCCCCTTTGTAGTCGCCTCCAACCCAGTCGTCGTAGAGAAGACTGAGCTCCTTAAGAGCTGAAACTATCTTGCGGCAGTGATCTTGGGCAATGTCAATTGCCTTCTGCTCTGACGAGGCTTCGTACGGGTCAATCGTAGACACGGTCGGTCTCACCTCACAATTCTTGGGCTAAGCTAACAGCAATGCCTTATTCCTTAATAATTTGTCGTTTCCCGCTTTATCATGCTGGTGAGTGCATAAGCGGAGAACATGTGGGAAACAGAGATTGTGGATTCAAGAAGTGCAGCCTAAGATGTCCAATCAAGAGCACAACATCGCGCAACAACTTGGCAGACCAAAGTCAATGGATTCAGACCGTTTTTCCACGAGGAAATTGCTCATATCTTCCATAGGTACTCGAAGTAGTCGTTAGCTATGGCCGCTAATCCAGTATGCTTAGCCCAAATCCCGATATTGATCATGTTTACCCCTTCGGGACCTGGTTCAGCAAGGATGATCATAGCCTCTCGTCCATCAATTATCGCTCCACCACCGTACAACGATTCCCGGACACGTATTTCTGCAAGGTCTTTTAACCTTGGAGCAATCTTCGGATCGAGCTTGGATGTCAGTAATCTGATTCTGACGTTTGAAGATCTCAATCTGCTTATGGTCGGGTAGAAAATCGAGGATTCCCTCTCACCAAACACTGGAAGTGCTAGAAGAATATACTTTTGGGCCCCCTGGACACTTTCCTCGATCTTTTTCAACACGTTGTCTTCGCCATAGACGATATACACGTCGGGTTTCTCAGCTTTCCAGCTTCTCTCGTATATGGGTTGGAGATCAGAAACCACTAGCCTCTCCTGTTCCTCGATCCGGCTCACGATCTCAAGTTTTGCCGCGCGAACGGCATCCAAAGGCGGCTTAGGTGCATATTTTGTCGGTTTAGATTTCTCGGAGTCTAACCATATCCATCCCTTCTTCTCAAGTTTTCCCAAGACATCATAGATTCTACTGTAAGGAACCTCAGTAAGTTGACTCAGTTCTATTGCTGTCTGGGAGCCCTTGTTGACTAAAGCCATATAGATTCTGGATTCGTACTCCGTCAAGCCGAGCTGGCGCAGGGCGTCATAGACTCTTGAGTCGAAGCCTGGTTCAGTCATCTTTTCATCCTCACTCTGAGATCGATATAAGTGATGTGTTTATCCTTCACAGACTAACAGCACTCTCTGGAAACCTAGAATTAGGTACCGTTATAGGTTTCAACCCCGCCCTTATGTGAGCTTCCACAATAGTTGGGACTGCTCGGTCTGGGTTTCCTTTCAATCTGGCTAGGTGACTTTCGCAGGAACAGTCAGTAGCACCGAACTTTCTCACAGGAGGAGGCGATCCTGCCAGATTGAATATGTTCTTGGATATTTGGCATTCCTTGCTCTTTGTCTCCGATATTGAAGTTATCACACCTTCAACCCTTACAAGCGGATTTTCAAGGAGATAATCAATGTGCCATCTGAGTCGTTTTTGGCTTCTTAAGCCAAGGTGACGTGATACTCTTCCATTCAAGCTTGAACTGCCCATCCCAAGCGCTGAGCCAGTATAGGAATAAAGCCCCGAAAACTTGAAACGACCGAGTTTCCCTACTTCGATAAATGCGGATGCGTTAACTTTGATCAGGATAGTGTAGACTCCTCTTCCTCCGAAGTCGTAAGCTGGTTTACACGGCATCTTTCCTCGCATTAACGTAATTTCCAGCCCCACTTAAAAATATGCTTACATAGACATATGCTTCGATAGCGATCCTCTCATTCAGACTAACCTCCTAGAAAGCATACTAAGTTTAATTAGAAGCGACTGACTTCATTCATCTTTAGTGCATAAATTCGAGCGAAAACTTATTCTGCAGGTAAACCATTCTTCTTATTGTGGAACAATCCTTAGTCTATCACGTTTTGGGGTTGGGCTTCAAATGGCGTGTACTTATTCTAGCATAGAGATTCAGAGAATCCCTGAATTCAGAGTGTACAAGAAATGCATGTTCTACGACAGACCATGCGCTGAGGTTAGAGGATCTGGGAAGTGCCCCCTGTTGAAGCATACCACTACGAAAGAGACAGTCAAGATTGCCCCAGCTCCCGGAGATGATAGAGCCATGTTGAATGAAGAACTGCAAAGGTTCGACGGAATTCCCAGTGTTGGGGGAGAGTTCAAGTCACCTGAAGGAGCGCGAGCACCACGGACTGAAAGGATTGAAAAGACAAAACCTGAAGCAGCGACAAGCGAAGTAGAACTACTCAAAGCAGAATTATCAGATTTCATGGAAAAGATCGAAACGAAGAGAGAAAAGCCAACAGTTCAAGAGAAAAGTAGTGTCAGTAAGCGGGTTCAGAGGGAATTAAGAAGGACAAGGAAAACAGAGGAGAAGTGATCAGTCAAGAATTCCAGTTCATAACTTTGCTATCGCATCCTGCCATAATCAGGCTGATAAGACTGATTCAACTTTCAGTAACTGGAGGCTTGTTGTCACGTTGGTTGAGACACAAGACAAGTTATTGAACAAGAAGAACCGTATTGGTACCTCCGAGGTTCACGGCGCACGGCTTGTAAGAGCAAACACGGGAACCAAGTTGTTGTGTAAAGGATGGCAACAGGAGGCGGCTCTGAGACTGCTTCAGAACAACTTAGATCCCGAGGTGGCAAAGGACCCAGACAACCTAATTGTATATGGAGGAGCCGGAAAAGCCGCAAGGAATTGGGAATGTTTTGACAAAATCACCGAGTCATTGAAGCAACTGGAAAATGATGAAACGCTTCTTATCCAGTCTGGCAAACCCGTTGGAATAATAAGAACGCACGAAGACGCTCCGCGGGTTCTTATATCAAATGCCATGTTGGTGCCAAAATGGGCGACTTTGGATGAGTTCAGAAGACTAGAGCAACTTGGGCTGACAATGTATGGGCAAATGACGGCTGGCAGCTGGATATACATTGGAACGCAGGGTATACTGCAAGGCACATTCGAAACATTTGCAGCTCTTGCCCGGAAACACTTCGGCGGTAGCCTGAAGGGAAAGCTTGTTCTCTCAGCTGGACTAGGGGAGATGGGCGGAGCCCAACCACTCGCAGTAACGATGAATGAAGGCGTAGCCTTGATTGTCGAGGTTGATAAGGACCACATCGAAAGAAAGATCAAGAAAGAGTACTGCGATATCATGGTGGAGAACGTGGACGAAGCTCTATCCTTAACTAAGGAAGCGCTAGAGAACGAGGATGCAAAGTCAATAGCCCTCCTGGGTAATGCTGCCGAGATACATCCAAGGTTACTCGAGATGGGAGTCAGACCTAACGTGGTCACCGATCAAACAGCAGCGCACGATCCACTTAATGGATACGTCCCCAAAGAGATGAGCTTAGACGAAGCAGCAGAATTAAGACGTGATGATCCAGATGGGTATATCAGGAAAGCCAAGGAATCAATGGCAATCCATGTTAAAGCAATGTTGGAATTCCAGCATAGAGGATCAACAGTATTCGATTATGGAAACAACATCCGTCAGCAAGCTTATGATGAAGGCGTGAAAGAGGCATTTAATATACCTGGATTTGTCCAAGCGTATGTTCGGCCATTGTTTTGTGAAGGAAGAGGGCCATTCAGATGGGTAGCGTTATCGGGCGATCCGGCAGACATCTACAAGCTCGACGAAGTTGTTATGAAGGAATTCAATTACAATAAGCAACTTGTCAGGTGGATCAAACTCGCAAGAGAGAAAGTCAGATTCCAAGGTCTTCCAGCAAGAGTCTGCTGGCTAGGTTTAGGAGAGAGAGCTAAATTCGGTAAAATAATCAATGACCTGGTGAGAAAAAGAGAGCTCAAAGCACCAATCGCAATCGGTAGAGACCATCTAGACTCCGGTTCGGTTGCCTCACCAAACCGCGAAACTGAGGGAATGATCGACGGCAGTGACGCGATCGCTGACTGGCCAATACTGAACGCCCTGCTCAACGCGGTCAACGGTGCAACATGGGTATCAGTTCACCATGGCGGAGGCGTCGGAATAGGATACTCAATACATGCTGGGCTCGTCATAGTAGCAGATGGAACCAAGGAAGCTGAACTGAAACTTGAACGAGTTCTAACATCGGATCCTTGGAGCGGAGTCATACGACACGCTGATGCGGGATACAAGCAAGCGATCGAGACTGCGAAGAAATTCAAACTCAAAGTGCCAATGATGAAAGAATAAGAAATGATAGTCCAACTTGGAAATCAGATCTTGGTCAGAACCGAATCAACTTTCTCCTTCATTCTTTCGCCGCGTCTGTCTCTCCTGTCGTCGATTTTGATCAAAGTGCTTACACGCTTGGCGCCAATCTTGAACAAGGCTTCATGGGCTTCTTTAACTAGACTGAGGAGCTTGTCGAGCGTATCAGTCTCTACTATTGTCCCCATCGGCGTCAGTTGCCATTTGACACCTTTTGCCTGCTTTATTGTTTTTACCGCTTCAGCTACATAGGTTGACAGCTCTGTTGAACTTGTTCCGAGTGGAACGACTGACAACTCAGCCATAACAGTCAATGAATACTCACCCTCCAGCACTGTGGCAAAACCTGCGCTTTTTTTCGTTATTAGAGAGGTATTTAAGGTATTTTAACTTTATTTACCGTTTTGGTGTCACGTCTTGAGACCTCCATGTGAGTTGGTTGTCAAGCATTATCTTCCAGTCATCCGTTCGCTGATAGCTAAGGAACTTGTAGAAGCATACGAATTGAATCAAATGCAGATAGCTAAGCTCCTCGGAATCACCCAGCCTGCTGTCAGCAACTACCTATCTCTGCTCAGGGGGGAAGCAGAGAAAACCTTCGATACGAGCGAAGTCAGGGAGGTGGCCAGGAAAATGGCGAGTGAGCTAGTTGAAGGCAAGCTCTCACTATCCCAGTCAATTTACACAATCTGCAATTTATGTATAAAACTGAGGAGCGCAGGAGTAACGTGCAGTCTGCATAAGGAATCAGTGACAGAACTGTCAGCTGAGGAATGCAAAGTCTGCTTGAAACTCTTCGCTGAGGAAGCAGAGCCAGTTTCGGAGAGGGTTAATGTAATCAACAACATCAGAGCCGCCATATCAAAGTTGAGTGAGTCAAGAGAATTCCTTTCAGTTATTCCTGAAGTAAGAACAAATTTGGTAATGGCTACAAGCAACGCGAAATCAGTAACAGAAGTAGCCGGTATACCAGGAAGAATAATAGTTGCTAGAGAGCGCTTAAAGACACTAAGTGAGCCAGAATTCGGTGCGTCATTTCACCTAGCAAACGTCTTACTTGCAGCAAGAGAGAAGAACAAGGAGATGCGTGCTGCAATCAACATATTATTCAACGGCAGAATTGAGCGAACCATGCGGAGCGTTCTTCATATGGAGGTTTACAAGTTCAACAGGGCAAGTCTGCCGTCTGATGCGGCCGAGAAGAATCTTGCAGTCGCTTGGGCTGTAAGAAAGGCTGCCAATGAACTTGGTAAGACACCAGACGCAGTAGTGGATGAAGGTGGGTATGGTGTCGAGCCGACAACATATATTTTTGGTTCATCAGCTTTAGATGTAGCGGAGAAAGCTATTAGGATTGCAAAAGACTCCACTAAGTTGAACCAGTAAGAAGGGTGGAAAGCACGGAAGCGCAGAAGCGACGTGTACCATGACTCGGGTCTGCAAAGTGCTTTTCCTGATAATTGTGTTCAAAACGGGGAAACAATAATGGCTAAGACCAGTACGTTGCCGAAGGGCAAACTCAGAGGAGCAGACCTCAGGAGAATCGTTCTCGAACATCTTCCCATGCTAGACGAAACAGCAACAGCCAACTTGGATTTCTCAAGGCTACCAACCAAAGCGGGAGACATGGTGATATCATGCGATCCGATAATCGGCATTCCGCCCGATTATTATGGATTCTCCGCCGTTCATGTCTCTGGTGCGGACATAGCTGTCGCGGGGGTGAAACCGAGGTACTTGGAATTGGGAGTCTACTATCCACCAGACTACTCTGTCGAGTGGCTGGACAAGAATATGCGCGAACTGGGAGAAGAAGCCAAAAGACTAGGAATCAAGATAATAGGCGGTCACACAGGGGGCTACGATGGACTTACACTCCCGTTAATATCGTCTACGTGCATCGGGATTGTTCAAAACAGACTATTGTCTCCTTCCAAAGTCAAACCTAACGACAGACTTGTCATATCAGGTCCTGTCACTCAAGAGATGGCCATATTTCTCTCGTTCGTTGAACCAAATAGAATGGAGAAATTACTTGGAGCAAGGAAGGTCGTCGAGTTAAGAAATGGAACGAGAAACTTAACTATCATTGAGCCAGCTTTAGCTGCAGCTGACGCAGGAGCGCGAGCAATGCACGATGTGGCTGAAGGAGGAACATCCTTGGCATTGAAGGAGATGTCTGAGGCGTCCAGACTCGGCATCAAGTTGGACTATGCCAAGGTACCTTGGAGCAAGGAGGGATTGCTTGCAATGCAAGAATATGGCGCCGATCCTCTTTCAACGTCTTCTTTTGGGAGCATCCTAGTTGCAGCACCTGAAGAAAACGTCAGCAAGATAGTTAACGCATTACAGGAATTCGGGAGACCCGCCAGTGAAGTAGGCCACTTCTTCAAGGGCAAAGGAGTCATCGTCAAGAAAGATGAAAAGGAATCCGATTTGGAAGTAAAGGACGATATCTACGGACAATTCACTAAGAAACTTTGACAGCCGAAGGCTCTTGCCGAGCCTCATGAGGCTCAACTGAGAGAGATGCGGATTCGCGTTTCTAATTCTTTCACAACAGATTGAAAAGCTATAAATATATGTCCATTATATAAGGGACTAATACACATACTTCAGATGAATTTGGTGGATGATGTAATGAAAAAAGCAATAAACCTCCCCGCGACATCCGAAGGAACTAGATCCATGGTCATCGCCCTATCAGGAGTCCTCTCAGCCCTTGTCGCCGTTCTCACATTCATAATAATACCGATGCCTCCACCCATCGGGGGATTCGACGCTTCTACAATACTTGTCCTTTCTTTACCTATCATATTGGGTGCCGAACTTGGAACCACAATAGTGTGTGTCGGAGAATTCGTTGGAACGATGTTTCTTGTGGCAGCAGGATTAGGATACGTATACTACCTTCCAGGAATAGTTGCAGTAAGAGGGTTGGAAGCGTTCTTTGTAGGCAAGATCGCACGCAGTGGGCTG
>JAHPYV010000040.1 GCA_019058495.1 Promethearchaeati archaeon | reverse complement strand
AGGTTCTACACACATACGAAGGTTGCGGGCATGTTTTTGAGCGTACGGAGAAACGGGGAATGTTCTCAAGGAGCAGAAGAAGAAACAGGGAAATATCGACGGTTGACTGGAAACGGTTGTCTAGCATAGTGGCGTACAACGCTGCCGCGGATCGGGTTTCGGCTTGGGGGACGACGATGACATGTCCGAGGTGCGGCGCAAAGAACATTGTCCCACCTATATCGGACGCGGAGATAAGTTGCAGGTGCGGTCTTGTGAGGAACAGGCAGAGGGGAGCAGCCTTCAACATCTGGCTGAAAGGAAAGGGGCTGTTCCCAAGGGGAAAACGGGTCAGAAAGAGCAAAGTGCTCAGGCGGTTGCAGTTGATTGAACAGTGGAAAGAGGAACTACGGAAATCATCACTGGTGGCGCTTGTGACGCATCGGTAAAGACCAGCTAACTAAGGATGTGGGGTCTTTCCTCGGTGGTGGAGCCACTTGGGCGGCTTAGCTTGGTACTGGAGGAGGACGGCACATGGTGCACTCGTATGGCGCATGTGTGATCGTGTGTCTCCCCCTGTGACGGTAAGGCTAGGTTCCTAACCCTTGTGGCTGTGAGGCCATTGAGGTGGGTCCAACCTGACAGGGGTAAAGTCCAGTGAAGTGCTCCCGATGAACTCGCGAGGGAGACGAGGACGGTGAAACCCAAGGTCTACGCAAGCCTGCGAATGCCTACATAGACTAGGACCCAATAATTGTTTTCCAAACTTCATATCCGGCAGCTTGAAGCGCGCTGGCAACTTTGTCTCGTAGCTTCACGCCGGGTGTTAAAGCAATCATGTTTCCGCCGCGGCCTGTTCCAGTTACTTTCGCTCCCAAAGCGCCTGCTTTTCTGGAGATCACAACCATTGAGTCAAGAACCTCATTCGATACTGTGATCTCCTGAAGTAGTGTGTGGTTTTTGTCCATCAACTTTCCAACTAGCGGCAAGTCGAATTTCTCCAGAGCCTGTCGCCCCTTAGCGACCAATTTTGAATATTCCCCGATAATGCCGTCAAACCATTTTGGATCCTTGTCTTTCAACTTTTTAACAGCATCAACCACCTCTTTGGTATCCGAGGTGATCCCGGAGCTGCCAATAACAAGTTCCACGGCGTTCTTCAATTTGGTGGTGTCCATTGTGTTTGGACCGCCCTTCATGTTCTTGACAAAATACACCAATCCCCCAAACGTTGAAGCAGTATTATCAATTCCGCTGGGGCTTCCATGATACCCCTTCTCCCCTTCATAGGCCGCCTCGTTTATCCTTGCATCATTCCAATTGAGCTTGAATTCATCAGTTATTGCTCGCGCTATCGCAACACAGCTAGCAGCTGAAGCCCCCACTCCACTTGCGCAGATTAGATCCCCACCAAGAGTGATACGTAGACCCTGCTTTTCGGTATCGACTCCCATAAATTTGAGAACGTTTTTGATGGAAATCTGTTGTTCCTCGTACTTATTTTTCTTGTATCCTGGAACCTCGGGACGGTTGTCAATCAACTCATACCCTTTCTGTGGGATCCTATCGATTATGGCTGTTGTTTTTGCACCAAGCGCTGATGCCAGCGCTGGCAAACCATAGACCACAAAGTGTTCCCCGAAAAGGATAGTCTTACCGTAGCCATATCCTTTTCCCAATCCTGTTTTCCTCCATACTAATATTGCAGTCAACCTCTCTCTTGTAGTCAGCCTCTTCTCCGTCAAGACGGCGATCTACAATAGTTTAATAGAAGAGTGAGAGCCTTTCATCTGCACAGCTGGGCTCATGGCAGTTCACCGTCAAGATCCGAGTCTAAGGATTGGTTAGCTAAATCTGTCTGGACTCAAATTCATCTATTGTGCTTCCAAGCTCTTGTGTGGGTTGGATTTCTCCTCTTTCTCTTAGGACTTGTCGAGCCAGTAACCAGTATACCAGTGCAAGAGCTCTCCTACCTTTGTTGTTTGTTGGTATTACCAAGTCGACGTTTGTTGTCACATTGTCTGTATCGCATAATGCTATTACAGGGATCCCAATGGCGAGCGCTTCCTCGAGTGCTTGGACGTCAGCTCTGGGATCCGTTATGATAATGATGTCAGGTTCCATGTAGACTTCAAGGAAGGGATTTGTTAATGTTCCGGGCACTATCCTTCCTACAACAGGTTTGGCTCTGGTTACTTCGCAGAACTTCTGAACGGGCCTCTGACCGTATTGCCTACAGGAGGCTGCAATAACCTTAGGCGGCTCGTATCTTGCTACCAACTTTCCAGCTACTCGGATACGTTCATTGGCCTTTCTAATGTCTAGTACGTACAGTCCATCCGAGCGGACTCGATATACAAAGGGAGACATGCTCTCGGTCTTGACTTGAGTTCCAATGTGCATACCTGCAGCAAGATAGTCATCCAATGGTATCAATAAGTCTTCGGTCTTTATCTCAATAGACATACTTTTCTCTCTCCAAACATAGATCCTGAAGGATTCATTGTAACTAAGATTCTTCTTGGCCAGGCGTGAAAATCATTATGTCTTCCAGAAGGTCGACTTGAGTAAGCAACATTCGCCTGCAGCAGTATCTCGTAACGCCTAACTCATCAAGGACTCTCTTTGGTTCCTCACCTTGTCTGGTTCTCCTAACAAATTCCTCCCACTTGTCTCCTATTGCCTTACCACAGGTAAAACATCTTACTGGGATCATCATCTTTCTCTCACCATTCTTCAATCATGACAAAGCTTGCCAGTGAAGTTCTTTATTTATCTATAGGATTTCTGTTTTCTAGCTCGTGCTCCATGTCCTCCGAACTTCTTAGGCTCGGATCGTCTTGCATCTCCTACTAGCATGGTTCTGTCATAATCCATTAAGCTTTTCTTGAGCTTGGAATCTTTATACCATCTGACAAGGCCTCTAGCGATCGAAATTCTGGCAGCCTCAGCCTGACTCATAAACCCGCCACCATATACGTCCACGTTGATATCGATCTTTCTTGTCCTGTCGTCTCCAACTAGGAGTAACGGTTCTAGGATTTTCATTCTAGCAAGTTCTGGCGAGAGCACCTCTGCTGGCTTGTTATTGATGGTCACTCTACCCCTTCCATCTTTTACCACGGCCCTAGCTATGGCGGTTTTTCTTTTCCCACTAGTTAAGATGACTTTCACGACAATTCACCTGTACTACTGTCATAACTGTCTCCAGCCTATCTCAGTGGCAACATCCCCAAGTCTTACAAATCTGCCTCTCAATCTTTCAACTCTCGCATCCGGAAATGGCTCGGGTTTCTTGCCTTTGAACTCCTGCGGAACACCTATGAATGTGATTAGACGCCTGAACGCCTCTTTTCCTCGGGTAGTATCCCAAGGCAACATACCCCGTATTGCCCTTCTCAGGATCTTATCTGGTCTCCTTGCGTGGAAGGGACCCTTGGCAGGGTTGATCAGTGTTCTTATTCTGAGCTTTTCTTTGTAATCCTGAACTATGCTGCTTCTTTTACCAGATATTATTGTCATCTCAGAGTTCACTATCGCTATTCTCTCGCCACACAAAAGCCTCTTAGCGACCTTGCTTGCTAGCCGTCCAAGTATAAGTCCATCAGCATCAATAACGGCGTAGTTGCTGGCTTCCTTCATTGTTGGCATCTCACTCCATGATCTTGATGTTTGTACCTTTGGGATTCTTGGAGGTTAGTTCGGGTATTGTCAATACTTTGCCGTGAGCTCCCTCAATCTTCTTTCTAGCAACTTTTGAGAATGAAAGAGCAGCTACGGAAACCTCATGGTCAAGTTCTCCTGATGCGAGAACTTTTCCAGGAACGACTATCACATCTTTCGCTTTAGTATTTCTATTTATCGTTGAAAGGTTAACTTCCACCTTAGACCTTTTTGGTCTGTCTATCGTTCGCGATACAAGGCGCCAGATTTCAACCTTCTGTTCCTTGGATTTTCTCCTGAGTTCTCGCGTTAACTTTATTACATTCGGATCTGTTGGACCGGTTCTTGGGGGCATTATTGGATCACCCTTTTATTACCGCGCTAGCATTAATCTCCTCAAGTTGCTTGATTAATTCTTTGGATCTGTTCAATAGCATTTGACCTGCATATTCCACTATCTTCTCTGGTGGTATCGCTCCCGTGGATTCTACGTTGAATATGAACGTAGTTTCATCCCAGCGAACTTTGATTGCGTCATATCTGCAAACCTCTTCGCAAGTCTTGCAGAGGGTGCAATTGATTTCATTGACTAGTTTGATGGAGTCTCCTTTCATCTGGATTATGTCTCGGGGGCATGCCTCAACACAGTCACCGCACTTTTCGCATTTTTCGTTTTTTAGTTCAAGAATCGGAAGATATTTGTAACTGGCTACTGATGCTTGCCATTTTGCATGTTCCTTTGCCGTTCCTAGTCTAGCGTAAGCTTCAAGGACCACATGTTGCCCTCTGCTCAGCTTGACTATTGGAATTCTGGGTGAGGCCGGTTCCACTTGGGAAACCTGTGATTTGAGGTCACCCGAGTATGCCGTCATCGGTCCGTCGACTGCTCTCTTGTCAAGTGTAAAAACTACTTGGCACCGAGGGCATCCTGTTCCTTTACATTCACATTCTTCAGGTCTGGAGAACATCTCCAAGTTAGTCTTGATTGGAATCAAACCTAAACGATGTGCAAGCACCTCGTCGTACATAGGAGAAGTATTCTCAACTATTATGACGTCCTCTATGGCAAGCGTAGGTACTTCGCTGATCATCATGCGTCTTAAGGCATTAGCCAGTGACGCACGAGTACCTTTCAGCATGAACTTTATGCGCTGAGCGTCTTTCTCGAGTACTTCGATTTCCATTAATCACACCTGTAGCCAGATCAAAATGATTAAGCTGAGTGAGTTTTAAAGAAGCAGATAATTCCCGAGTTATTTTAATTTTTCTCTAATCTTCTCTTCACCTAATGGTAAATCCAGTTGCAGTTTATAACACAACTTCCAAAAGTAGGTTCAATGGTTGGGAGGGTCGCCAGTTTTCTACACGCGTCTTCCTCGTCTTCCTCCTGGTCGTCTAGTTCCATCGTGCGGAATTGGTGTGCATTCTTCAATACGCCCTATTCTCAAACCTGCTCTAGCCAACGCCCTGATAGCTGCCTGTGCGCCTGGCCCAGGTGTTTTAGGTCCATGGCCACCTGGCGCTCTGACTTTTATATGAACTCCTCTAACACCCTTGTCCATCGCTTCTGTTGCTGCTCTGAACGATGCTTGCATTGCTGCATAAGGAGTGGCCTCATCCCTGTCGGCTTTGACTATCATTCCCCCAGATGCTCTTGATATAGTCTCCGCCCCCGTCAGATCTGTTATGTGAACGATAGTGTCGTTGTATGAACTGAAAATGTGGGCTACTCCCCACCTCATCCTCTTTCCTTCCTCTGGTTCTCTCATTCTTTCTTTTCTTTTTGCTTCTTCTTCGCCTGCTTCCACCTTCGGTGGTTCCCCTTTTGTCTTTTCTTCTTTTGGTTTCTTTTCCTTCACCGTGGGTTCTTTCACTTGTTTCTCTTTGGGTGCCTCTTCTCTCACCTTCTTCTCTTTCACCGCTTCTTCTTTCGATCGCTTATCTTTCACTTGTTTCTCCTTCAGGTCCTTGCCTTTTGCAGTATCCTTTGGTTTTCTTTCCTTGTCACTCTTCTTCTTCTTTCGTTCGCTCAATTCTCCTAGTCCTCTCCATGTTCCAACAGAAGCTTCTCCATTATACGCATTCAGGAATTGAAACTCGTAATCGTTTCGGCGCGGTTCTAATTGACCGTTTGCCATAAAGTCTCATTATTTGCTTTGAGTCTTCTTTTGGGGCTCGTTCGGGCTTTCTTCCACTTCTTCCTTCGCGAGATTTCTGCCTACGAATGGACTGTTTGGCGCATAAGCGATTTGTGATTCTTCCTCTGTTCTCACAAGCCTTCCTGGAGATCTGACAACAGTTCCCTTTGCTGCAACGTGTCCGTGCACGATAAGTTGTCTAGCTTGGTGGATTGACCTTGCCAATCCTAACTTGTACACCACCGTCTGAAACCTTCTCTCGAGAATGCTAGGTAACGTCAGATCTAGCACGTCATCTATCGATGCATTTTCGCTTAGCAATCCGATTCTATGGAGTCGCCCCATCAGCTTCTTCTCTTCGTTTTCTTTCTCAGCAGAGGGGAGCGATAAGACCTCTCTAGCTCGCCTTCGGAAATCCCCTAAGAGTGTTCTCGCAATCCAGACTTCCCTCTTGTTCCTTAATCCATATCTGCCTACTAGCAGAATTTCTGATCGGATTCTGTCTTTCTGCCAAGGATGACCAGGTTTGACATATTTCTTCCTGAGTTTCTTGATGTCCCCCATAAGAACTCAACCCTAAACGAAGGTAATTTGAATCAACGTTAATTTCTATTGCTTCATTGCTCTGGCCTTCTTTTTGCTTACCCCGACAGTTTGTCCTGTTCTTCCAGTAGTTCTTGTGTGCTGGCCTCGAGCCTTTAGTCCCAGCGCATGTCTGATCCCTTTCCAACTTTTGGTTGCTTTCATTCTTTCGACATCCATTCTGTTGGCGAGCCTCAGATCAGATCCAATCAAATGGATATCCTTTCCAGTTGCAATGTCTTTCCGTCTGTTGAGCAGCCAACTTGGTATGCCAATTTTCGACAGATCTTGTATGATCTTCTCGAGCTCCTTGGCTTGAGCATCGGACAAATAGCCTGTTCTCATCTCAGGATCTAATCCCGCTATTCTGATTGCGGCATACGCTGTCCTTGCGCTCATACCCTCAATACTATCGAGAGCAAAAGGCAGTTTTTCTGAGCCTTTCAGATCCGTTCCAGCAATTCTAATGATATGCCTAAATGCTTCAGACATTCAAGAGCACTCTCTACGTCTCTATCCATGTTGTTGCATGGCTTGCTTCACTAATAGTTAATGGGTATATAATCATTGCCGAACAAAACTATGCCGTAAACCGCGTTTTACAGGGCTTTGTTGCGTAAACCAGAATTCCAATGATGGGTATTTAAGCATTTTTCTATTCCTGAATGTATTCATCTGGGCAACTTAGGAACAGAAAAGTTGAAATTTGTCTCTCCGCTTGGAGTCTTGTTGCAATTCCTCCAAAACTCATTCGTTACATGCACAGAAAGCCATTAACATCTTTGACAACCTAAACTTCTCAAAACCACATTCCCTAAATGCCTCTTTAAACCTACTTATGAGAGGATAGTTTGTAAACTCATGAATTGCAGTACCTGCCCACTCGCCATTAACAATATCCCCGTTACGGAGATGCATCGGCTCTATCCCAGCAACACGCCCATCCTGTTTAAGCGTCTCGCTAATGTTTGTGATGACTCTTGTGTATTCGCTTTCTTTGATATAATGCCAGAATAGGAATGTGGTCGCAAAGTCAAAATCTCCTCCGATCTTGCCAAGAGATCTTTCCCTAGCGTCCGTCATTACGAAATCCACCTCAGCCATACTCTTCCTATTGGAGGCAGGAAGCTCGTGGTATTTTACTACTGCCTCTGAGTATAGATTCTCATTAATCTCTACTCCGACTACGTGACCCAGTGGCCCAACATATTGAGCAATTTGAATTGTACTTGTACCTGAACCACATCCCAAATCTATCACGCGCATTCCTGGTTTAATGCCGGCGAAGTCTATTGCTCGTTTTCTACCTTCTTCCATCAATTTGGCTCGTAAGCCAATCGATACAGCTATTATCTCTCTTGCTCGTGTAAGCTCATTTTCAGATTCACCATGAACAATATGCTGCCAATTCTTAGCAAGCTCAAAATGCTGTCCTCTTAGGATTTCTCCACAATACTTGTGGCTCAAGATCTCGTCGATCTTTTCTTTGATGTTCCTTGCTTCTTTGGCATGTTCCGAACGGCGTGACCACCTGTAGCGTCTAGTTCCATCGGAGTTGGATTCCTGCTTAACTACTCCATAGGAGACTAGTGCGTCAAGGAAAAGCATGACCTTATTCTTCGTTTCTGGATTATATCTAGTCAGAGTGCAGAGTTCGTCAACTGTTACTGGCTTTGCCAGTAATTTCTGGTAGCCCTCTTCTATTGCTGTTTGGATGGTTATTAGTCTTAATCCCTTTGCTAGTGATTTTGCTATACGGTACTTGGTGATTATATTCAAACTTGGCTATCCTCCGCTAGAGACCCCTATTGAAAGGATTAAAACCCCTCCCACTTGGGACGCTTTCTGCGCTTCGACGTAAGCAGAACAAAACGAAACCTGAGCAAAACCGCGCATAGCGCAGTCTTGCCCCACTCTTGTGACGCCGGTTCGCTAAGCATTTGGGTATGGCGCCGTTAGCCTTCACACGGAGGTTTTCCGGGTGAAATGGGCCGGATTTGAACCGGCGCTCCCATAAAGGGAACGGGATCTCCAATCCCGCGCCGTAACCGAACTTGGCTACCACGGCACTTTTTCACAGTTTTCTAAGGTTCGGAAGCATTTAAAGTCTTTTATCTGAAGGCTCCTCTGTGCTTTCAGCATTCTTGCATGAAGAGTAGACTCTATAGCCACTTTCTTTCCCGACTTCTTCAACATTATGAAAGACTTTCTCCATGATCTTTGAGATAGTCCTACTGCCTTTTGTCGTGCGCGCGACGAGTTGTAGCGTTCCACTATCGCAAAGATGATCTTGTGCACCATTGATTACTTCAATAATCAACTTGCGTCCCGCTGATATAGGAGGGTTTGTAAGTATGGTGGCGAACTTCATACTTTTCGTAGGTTCGTAGAGGTTACCCCACCTCACCTCTGCGTTCACCTTATTAAGTTTGACATTCTCAGATGCAAGCCAGACTGCTCGTCTATTTATGTCAGTCATCACTACATGCGCCTCAGGATGGATTGTGGCAACTAAAATTCCAATCGCGCCCCATCCGCAACCGAGATCGAGTATACACCCTTTTTCAGGTACTTTCATCAACCCAACAAGCACTCTAGTGCCAGTATCGACCCTTCTATGTGAGAAAACCCCGGTTGCAGTTAGAAACCTCAATCCTTTCCCGAGTAATGTTACGTTTAGTAGTCCTAGTTTCATCTCAGAAGATGGTTCAGCAGTAAAATAGTATTCAGTCATATTGAACGAGTCTCCACTCACTGGAGTAAATCCAGACATTCAGTTGCTTTGTTTTTCATGTTTGGGGTAAATACCAGGTTCCATGATCACCCGTTCTATTGTAGCAATTATCCCTTTGTCAGCCTTGATGATGCTATCAGTGTCAAGTTGTGCTCGCCCGAGGGCAACAATCTCACCCTTAAGCGTAAATATCGCAGTCAATGCCTTTTGGACAATACCTGTGTTAGCCTTGAGCACACCTGGTGCGGCAAGTTGAGCCCCATGGCATATCGCGTCGACAGCCGAATCGCGCACAATGATCTTTGGGAGGTGTTCAACAGCCTTCTCCATAGGTTGAACGGATTTTCTGACATAACTCTCTTCACCGCTTTCCTTCCAAAAATGGACTGCATCGACAAGATCTTGAAGTGAGACCATAGTCTCATCTTCCGTGAATGATCCTGTTCTAGTTCTCCTCAGTTCCTTCATATGAGCTCCGCAACCAAGAGCCTCGCCGATGTCATGGCATAGTTTCCTGATGTAAGTTCCAGCCTGACAACCAGTCCTGATCAATATGTTCCTCCCTTCTCTCTCGAGGATCTGGAGATAGTAGACCGTTCTGATACGTGACGTGCGTTTGACGGATGACCTGAGTGGAGGTCTCTGGTAGATTGGTCCCTCAAATTCCTGACAGGTCTCGGACAGCACCTTGTCTGTAACGTCTCCATGTAATCTCATGACACAAATGTATTCTTTGCCAGCAGGCAGGATCGCTTGCACTAGTTTAGTTGCATGGCTTAAGGTTACTGGCAGAAGACCGGTGACCCTAGGATCACTTCGCCACCTAATACTTCCTGAAACGCACTAAGTGGCTCTAAAGTCCCACCATGACCGGCCTTCTCTATGCCGAATATTCTTTTGACCCAGGCTACAACTTCGTGGCTGGTTGGTCCTGCTGGCTTGTCCAAGTTGATAACACCTTTACTTATGTGTTCGCCAATGGGGCGTTTCGATGGATCACTGCCGTGCTTATCATCAGTCACATCATGCGATTTGTCTAGCAATTCCCTTTTGATGTCATAGGGTAACTTTGGTTCTTTCATAAACGAACTCACCAAATACATCCCGAATAGGGTTCTTCAGACTTACAAAGTAAGTTGCTAATGAACATCAAGTAGAAAGAAGGGGTAGCAGAATTAGTTTGAAAAGTTTTGTAACTGTGCAAGGAATATCTGAAGGTCCAAATTAAGAATAGGATTGTAAGGCTCAAATCTTGATTATCTCTTTCATACTCTCAAGTTTGCCTGCGGCTTGTAAAGCCTTTTTCACCTCGTCATCGCTTGAGCCTTTTTTCAGGTTTATCTTGTCATTCGTAATCTCTATGTGTTTTACGTTTACTCTCCGTCTCTTAGTCCCATTAACATCTTTTGGACCTGTTACAAGGACGAAGTTATCGTCAATCAGGTCGGCAATCACGCATTTGTGGCCTGTCTCTCTTCCGTGAGTCTTAACACAGATCCTACCAACCTCGATGGCTACCATTTGAGCTTTCACCTCCAGCAGCATGTGCCTGAATACGTTTCCGACATAGTAGCTCGTTAGCTGATCCACAGGGAGGCACTTTGCGTTGCCCCCTGAGTCAAGGGTGCTGGATCGTATGCTCTTTAGAGAGAGAACACGTCAAGTTTTAAGTTTTTCCTTTGTATACTCCTGTACAGCTTCAATTATGATTCCAGTGACTGCTTCCGCCGACCATTTGGAAGTGTCTATGACCAAGTTGTAGGACGAGACATCACGAACGTCGATCCCGTATGTTTCCATGTACCTTTTTCTTTCACTTTCTTCTCGGGTCTTTGTCTCTCTTAGAGATTCGTGATTACTCTTATTATCTCGATGTGAGAGCCTCTCGATTCTAACTTGTTCAGGCGCGGTCAAGAAGACCGCAATATCTGGTCTGTCTACTAAGGCCGCAGCAATCTGTCCCTCAATGACAACATTTCCTTTCTTTGAAGCTTGGACTGTTTTTGAATCGACTTCTCTGTCCACCTCGTGATGGTTTTCGGCGTACCGACTGAACTCTTCAATATTCATGTCTTTTTCCCTAGCCATAGCGCGAAATAACTCTCCAGCAGACAAATACCTTAGTTTGAGTTTCTTGGCTAGCATTCTTGCGCATGTGCTTTTTCCTGTTCCGTGTAAGCCTCCTATTACTATGATGATGCCTGCGCCCATGATACTTGTCCTTCTTTGACGCTATGTGGCCCTGCAACTCTGTGACAAGTGTGCGTCGACAGTTGCAGCATAACGCGCGATCAGTAATCAAGGTAAATTCCTGACGAATCCGTCCGGAAATTGGGTGTTTGGCTATCTCCAAGAAATCACTTTTGTTTCTTCCCGCTTGCTTTTTGAGGTGCCTTCTCCTCGATTAGCACCTGCGCTCTGATCTTCGATGACAAACATGCTGAGCACAAGTATCCGCCGTAGGGTCTATTAGGTCTTCTGCCGCTCCTTGAGAGGTTTGACATCTTTGAAGGCTTCAATCTTGGTACTCCTGGGAGGATTGCGCCGCAGGCACTACATCTTGCTTCGCCTGGTTTTGAAAGCCTACTATAATGTACAACCCTTCTAGAACCAGGCGTTCTCACATTTCTGCGTTTGACAGTTCTTGTTCTCAAACTGGGTCTGGGCATGTGATATTCCTCACTTGCCAGTCTTAGCGCTGTATGGGCGACGTGCCGGCGCCGGGAGCGCCCAATCCGCCTAAACTGACACCAAATAACCTATTGATAATCGCTTGCAATGCGTAGCTACAGATAAGATACCATCCTATATAGGTAAGACCGTAAGTTGAATCACCAAATGTTCTTACCCAAGTTGATGGATCAGTTGGTGACTCTGCTGAAGTATATGCAAAGATCAGTTGGCCAAAAAGAGGTATGGGCTGAAGCGCTCCAAGATTGTATGGAATGGCGGCAACCGGTAAGTGACCGTAGAAGGCGCTTAGCACGAAGAACATGATAAGGAAGGGAATCAAGAATATCAAGCTTGGCTTGAGTGACTGGGCCGACACCTGCTTCTGCATGTTTTGAATGATCTTGCTTCTTCTACGAACTTCTAGCGCCATTTTCTCATCTCCTGTTTTCTGTGCTGTCTGCATCATTTTTCTCCATTCTGATATCTCTCTCCTATACCTTCGAAGCTTTGGTTGGTCTGTGACCTTTGTTGTCGCGAATGCTGTCATAGTTGTCATACACACAGTGAGCAGGAAAATGAATATAGCCGATCCTGGTGGCCTAATTATAAGTTCCTCTAAACCCATTCGCAGTCCACATCCTTTCCAGATGGCTTCTGTTTTATATGTTGCATTCGATTACAGTATTTCCTTGACTGAGAGACTAATTTCACCTTACGCCGAGCATTCCACGGATTGCCGGGTGCATATCGGCCATCTGTTCTTCAGCTATCGTCTGATAGAGCTGGTATATTATACCAACTGTCAAAAGCACTCCCATTCCCGTTCCTAAGGCTTCGAAAAAGTCTGCGAGACCAGCAAGCAGACCCACGATCATTCCTCCGAGCAAGGCAACTACAGGTATGTATCGCTGCAACACTTGCTCCATTATCACGGGTGAACGCCTGAACCCAGGAATCTGCATACCTGAACTGTACAGTTGATCGGCAATATCCCTAGGTGCGATACCAGACAACTCAACCCAGATCTTAGCAAATACCGCACATAGGACAACCATCAACAACAAATAGATAATTGCCTGAACTGGATTCTGTACCACACTCGTGAGTGTCTGAGGTGGTGTAATGTAATACACGAGTCCACCTATTGGTTGATATGTTATGTTCCCACTTGTGTCCAAATTTTTTTTGAATACAGCAATTAGGTCAAGCCAAGGATTAACTCCACCTACATTATGTTGGCCCACGATCTGTACCCAGAAGAGGATTGTGGCAAATAGTGACTGAACCAAGATAACAGGTATGTTTGATACATATAGCAATTTAATGGGATAACTTCCTCGGAACCCCCTATACTTCGCGTATTGGAGAGGTATATTGACCCTATATGTCTCAAAGTAAATAACAACTATAAAGACTACAATTGTGGTGAAGAGCCCCAAGGTGCTTCCAGCATCAGTGGATCTCCCAACGAAAACCTTTGCCAAGCCCTGTAGTCCTCCAGTGGCCAAGGCTTGGATGGATGCGAGTACAGCCCCTATAAAGTAGGTGTCAGAAGCTGTCAATGGCGAAAAGGCCTTCCACAGGATCTGTTGGGACACGTTTGCAACAATGAATAAGCTTACACCGCTTCCGAGTCCCCAGCCTTTCTGTGTCAGTTCATCAAGTAATATCACTATGAGCCCGGCAAAGAATAGTTGGAGGAACACAAGTATCTGTTCAACAAGTGTTAACGATGGTCCATATGCTCCGCTTATAATGTAAGCAGCAGCTTGGATACCAGTCATTAACATTGCCAAGGATTTCTGAGATGCGGTAAACTTCGATCTATCATCTGGGTCGGACAGATCTATCTTGATTATCTTGGAACCAGCGAGAAGTTGCATTATCAAACCTGCGGTGACTATGGGTCCAATGCCAAGCTCCATGAGGGTTCCATGTGTGGACGCTAGTATGACACGCATCCAATACAGGTAATCGACTGTGCCTGTGTGTGATACTCCGTAGATTGGAATGTTACTCATGAGCAAGAAGATTACGAGTACGATTACAGTCCATCCGAGTTTCTCTCTGAACGGTACTCTTCTATCGGGTGATTTTACGGTCGGGATCACCCTAGCCATGGACCCAAATATGTCTACGAAGCGAACCATTCGTTGACAACCATCCTACCTGCTATGTCTGACCAAGTGCGGAGTTCACTACATGTCAATGTTGAATTACTATCGCTTTTCCTCCAGCTGATTCTATCTTCTTTTTTGCGATCTTGCTGAAGCTAAACGCTTCTATGATTATAGGTGTGTCAACTCTGCCTCGTCCAAGTACTTTTTCATAGCCCAAATCCACTATATTGATCTTAGCTTTCTTTTCTGTTCCCTCACTCTTCTTTGGCGTGGCTTCAAGAGCTTTCGATATTCCTTCTAAGTCTACAGTCCTTGGTTCATGTATGAATTTCATTCGCCTGAATCCTTTCTTTCCGAAGTAATCTGGGTCTTCAACGTTTACTCGACTCCACATGTGTTTGTGGCCTCCTGCGTTACCAAACCCTCCACGCTGTCCTGATCCTCTGTGTTGTGCTACTCTTCCCCAACCGCACGTTCTTGAACCTCGTAGCTTTCTTATCTTTCTTCGGAATCTCTCTGGCATTTCGGAAACACCTTTTGCTTCATGCGTCCGTCTGTTTAGATCATCCTCAATATTAACTTGTTGATTTCCTTGCCTCTATAGCCGAGTTCTCCGCCCTCCGAATAGGAGCGCTTCTTCTTTCTACCAAATCCCCTTTTTGGCGGGTGAAGTCGGAAGACTGGCTTTAAGCCACGGAGGTCTCTAATGGAGGCCTTAGAGGCAACGAGAGCCTCCGTAAACTTCTTTACTGAGTTGAATTTGGAGTTGCCAGTAACATACTTGTCGTTTATTGATTTGTCGCCTGTTGCTTTCCCCCTCTTGACTATGAGCTTCTCCAACACGTCAGCATCAACTTCTCCCCATGCTGCATAGTCCTTAACTTTCTGAAGCATGCCTGAGTAACTTTCATTCTGATCAACTAATGTGGCGTGGTTAACCTTGTGCAACCTGAGCATTTTGAGTGTCTGCCTTATCTCATCTCTCAGATCAACATCTCCCCTGATTCTCAATACTATCAACTTGGAAGCGTTAGCACTCATACGCCTATAATCCTCCTGTCCAGTCACTCGGCGAAGCTATGAAGTACGTCCTCTTCAATGCGCTGAACGTCGCCTTTGCGAAATTGACCGTACATCGAGTGTGACCCTTTGTTGAAGACCAGACATCCTTCACGCCTGCTAACCGTAATACAGTCTTGGGGACATCCGCCACAGCCAAGCCAACTCCCTTAGGAGCAGGAATTAGCATGATTCGTACACTTCCAGATTTTCCTCCTATCCTAAATGGCAAGGAGTGGACATCGCCACAGTTACACTCCCACGATCCGCAACCACATCGAACTGGTATAATCTTTAACTTAGCTTGCTTAACGGCTTTCTTTATGGCAGGACCAACTTCCTTTGCCTTGCCTTCACCTAACCCAACCAAGCCGTTGCTGTTTCCGACAATTACAGTTGCTTTAAACTTGGACTTTTCCCCTGCGTCGGTCTGCTTCTGAACTAGGTTGATGTCTATCACTTCCTCCTCTAGATTGGGGACGAGGAGATCAACGATCTCTGGTTCTCTGATTATGTCACATGACTTGAAGATCTCTTCCATTGAGGTAATACGTCCTTCTTTGACAAGTTTTCCTATCCTTGTCCTTGGAGTCCACTGTTCTTCGGATTCTCTCTTTTGAAACTTTGTCCTATCGCTCACCGCGTTTTCCTCCTACTGATTGGTTGGCTTTCTCCTTGACTTCACTGAAGTGCTTGGGTAAGCGCTGTGGGTCAAGTCCTTTCTTCAAATAATCGGAAAACCTTTTCTGGTAATAGTCTGGATTGCTCTGAGACAATCCTTTAGCATAACTAGCTATGTGTTCGCCTCTAATCCTTTCGTCTGAAGGCAGAATGGATTTATCGTGGTTCACGTTGACTCCAGCATCGACAAATCCCTTTAAGGCGGCGAAGATCCTCGAGCCACTACTTGGGGAAACTAGTCCGAGGTCTAGAACCGCTTCTTTGACGCCCCTCTTTGAGACTCTCAAACCTGCAAGGTGCCCTGTCAGGTAAGCTGAGGGCGTGTTTCCACTTCCACCCAACCATCCTTGCTTTCGCAGCTCCTTTGAGAAAGCAGATGCGATGACGTGGTCCCCTTCAGGCTTGGCATTGGTTACCTGAACTACAATGTTATTCAATGTTTTCCTGATAACTAACCGAGGCTTACCTGATCTGAGAAGCTTCATTCTAACATAGTAGTCGGTCTTCCCTTCACGCCTTCTCCTGAAGAGAACTCTATACGTTGGGCCTCTAGCCAATTCCCTTCTTTACCTCCTGATCAACTCATGCTCTTTCAGGTAATTGTCAATCTCTGCCGTACTCTTGAAGAAGGCGCCTTTGATCATCCTGTAAAGCATCCGGTACGTTCGTCGGTTTATTTGTTTTCTACTCTTAAGTCCACTTGAGTAGGCTCGGAGGCGCCGAACCGTTAGCGTCCAAATTCGCTTCTGGGGAATAATAGAGTGCTTGGCACCCTTGCGGCTTCCAGATCCCCGTCTTAAACCTTTCTTCTTCTTGATGTGGAGAACCCTAGCCCTACCC
>JAHPYV010000253.1 GCA_019058495.1 Promethearchaeati archaeon | reverse complement strand
CTTCATAGGCAGACTAGGATACCCACAAGTCTACGCAGGTCCCCTCGTTCCACCAGTTCATGGGGATACCTCCATCATGGATATTCCCGAGCTTTGGGGTCCGTGTGGATTTGCGAAATCCATTGATGACATAATTGATTTCAGACTAAGCCTTGTCAGAGGAAAGACTCGTCTCAATGTGAATGCTGCTGCACTCGACTCAAGTGGCAAAATCATGGACGTAGTTACAGAACTTGCGTTGGCAAGAGGCCCAGTTGAAACAGAGATGCTCCTAAGAAGAAAACCCAACCGCACGATAGTTCTGGATGATGATATTCAACCATTCGGTCCCTCCGCACCTATCGACGATGTGAAAGTTAGTAACGTGTACTGGGACCACCAACTTGATAAAGCCTACAGCGACTTTGACCTGAAAGCCGCTGAAGCCGTAACCTCACTGTACGGCAACGGCGTGCTGGTTTCCAGGATCCAGAAGGCATTCAGCGTAGGAGCATTTGGAGTCAAGAAGAGAAGGAAACTCGTGCCGACACGTTGGAGCATAACTGCAGTCGACAGCATGATATCAAAGAACCTCTTGGAGAAAGTGACTGAGCAGCCTTTGATCAATGAGTATAGGATCTATGAGTCAAACTATCTTGACAACCGCTGGATCATACTCATGGCTCCTCTATCGTGGAGCTACGAGCTAGTTGAAGCATGGTACCCTGGCACGACATGGAATGTCGATGGCAGGAACATAGTGATCTTCTCTGACCACGAAATGTTCGAGGGCAGGACAACTTATCCAGACATTGGAGGCTGCTACTTCGCATCAAGGCTGGCAATCGCTGAGAAACTCGTTGCAGAGAACAGACAAGCAACTGCAATCGTACTAAGAGAAGCTCACCCAGGCTACATAGTTCCCGCGGGTGTGTGGAATGTCAGAGAGAGTGTTAGGAATGCGTTGAGAAACCCACCCACGGAATTCTCCAACTTGCATGACGCGGTAAGCCATATCTCTTCAAAGTTTGCCATACCGTTGCCCCAGTGGCTAAGAAGCAGCAAGCTGCTACATGAGCTACTATATCAAACGAGGATCAACGAGTATCCATCTCAATAATCAGTGGATGCTGGCGAGTCAGACAGTTCTCTGTTGGCTGGGATCGAAGTCCAGAGTAGAGGTAGGTTAAGCACGGCCAAGGGACGGACCCATTTTCTTGGTGGTAGAAGTCTATGAATATTAATAGAATAGAGTTCACAGAACTTGAAAAGGAAACTTCCACATCAGACAAGTCGTTCAGTGAGATTCTTGCTCCCGAATATGGAAAAGTCTACATTGTTGCCATTACTCGGGATGGCTGTTCAGCGTGCGCAAGACAAGAACCCAGACTCGAGAATCTGGCAAAAGCCATGGTCGCAAGACATAGGAACAAGACTGTCTTCACTCGAATTCACATCAATAGACCGCCCAGTTCAGAGGAAGAATCACTTAGAAGCAAGAACTTGCTCGGTCATTACTTCTATCCCACAAATTTGATTCTGATTAGGACAAGAGATAGAGGAGCAATAGAATGCTACAAGAATATCGCCCCGAGAATGGGTGAACTCAAGAAAATCATTGAATCATTAATAGTAGTAGCAACTGCGATAGCTGAAGACACTGGCTGAGACGAGCTTCAGAGCGAAGAATCTGTATACGATTAGCCTAAGATCGTTAAGCTGGTTGAGGAATATGAATGCTGATTTTTCCTAGACTTGTTCCAGAGAACATTGGCTGAGTATTGCTGATTTCGCGTTGGCAATCCCCGTTTTTAATGGTAGACTATTTTACAGCCGTAAAATATATATGCTGAAGAGCCTCCAAAATCTTGGAAGGGAGTGTGTTTTACTCATGGCAAATGAGATACGTGTAGCCATAGTTGGCCTTGGAAACTGTGCATCCACGTTGATTCAGGGGCTTACCTACTACAGAAACGTGGGAAAGAGTGATACCGTTCCGGGACTGATGCATACCGAGTTGGGTGGATACAGGATAAGCGACATCAAGGTGGTCGCTGCCTTTGATGTCAACAAATTGAAGATAGGTCATGATATTAGTGAAGCCATTTGGGCTCATCCCAATGTTGCAGAGAAATTCGCCGACGTTAAAAAGTTGGGGGTTGAAGTCCAAGCAGGTCCGATTCTTGATGGCGTTGCACCCCATATGTTCAACTCGTTCCACGTTTATGGCGATGGTGTTAAATCCGTCGACCCGGCAAAGGTCCTGAGAGATTCAGGTGCCCAAATCTTGATCAACTACCTCCCGGTGGGAAGCAGCGAAGCCACAAGGTTTTATGTTAAGGCTTGTCTTGATACTGGAACTGCAATGATAAACTGCATCCCAGAGTTCATCGCTTCAGACCGTGCATGGGCGCAGAAATTCGAGGAGAAGACGCTGCCTATCGCGGGAGATGACGTCAAGAGTCAGGTTGGCGCCACGATTGTTCATCGGGCATTAGTGAACCTAATGTTAGAACGTGGAGTGAAGATAGAGGAAACGTATCAGCTGAACGTTGGCGGTGATACGGACTTCGAGAACATGTTAGATGAGAATAGGCTTGCATCGAAAAGAATAAGCAAAACTCAGGCCGTAACGAGTTTGTCTGACTATTCATTTCCAACAAGGATAGGTCCATCAGACTGGGTGAGCTTCCTCGGCGATAAGAAGATCTGCTACATCTATATTAGAGGTCGAAAATTCGGTGATCGACCTCTGACGATTGATCTGAAATTGGCCGTCGAGGACTCGCCAAACAGCGGAGGCGTTGTTATTGACGTTATCAGGGGAACAAAGCTCGCCTTGGACAGGGGAATAGGAGGATCGCTTGACAGCATATCATCCTACGCTTTCAAGCATCCACCAGTGAATGTTCCAGATAACATTGCAAGGCAATGGGCTCAAGAGTTCATCGACGGCAAGAGAGAAAAGTAGTGGGAGAGGACAGCATCAAGCCATCCATGATACGCATTCAACGATTTCATGAAGAAAATCGGTGACTCTACTGAGACTCTGTCAAGAAGAAGATCAAGCCGGTTCTTGGTGTGCTAATGCAGGGAGTTCTGAATGAGATCAGGGATTTTGTCACGCTGGACCAAATACTGTAGCTAAACCCAAGAATAGTTCGCCTGAGGTCATCTTACGCCTGGCTTTCAGATGGTCTTCCTAAAGAAGAAGAGAAAGGGTTACTCGATCGAATAAAGCAATTGCTCTCGTGCTTATTCGGCGAGTCTCTTTATGAGTCGATCTTGGCGGATGTCGAGGAGCGAATGTCGAAACCAAATTTTAGCTAAAAGACAGCTCTCTGATTTTGGCCAACCGCGTGAGTTATGACAAAAAAGAGGAGGTTGTCAATCAAGGCAACCATTTCTCGTTTCTGGTTTTCAAGATGGTGTCCCTTAGATTCTA
>JAHPYV010000039.1:8887-16558 GCA_019058495.1 Promethearchaeati archaeon | reverse complement strand
AGTAGTAGAACAAGAGACATCAATACGAGCGATTGCGTGACTACTGTAATCCACTTTGGGTTGTGCGCAGCCAAATCAGTGATCTCATGTGCAATCGAACTCTTCTTGGTAGATGCATACTTCTTGGAAAGAGAATAGAATCTCATATACTGTCTCAAGACATAAGCGTCAGCAACCACTATTGAAAGCAGGAAGACACTGAGGACCGGATAAGATCCATAGAACAGCACTAGGAAGAAAGCAGCCCCGCAGAGTAAGCCTCCTGCACTCATCATGAGTATGCTCAGTAGGGAAGCCTTTACAAGACCCAACCGTACCGTCATGGTCGTGACTCCCATCGGCTTGTCGTTGAAATAGTCTCGGATCTCCGTCGGTATAATTACGCTGTACACCGTCAGAGCCTGGCCTGACAGGAAAATGAGGAACAGCGGAGTCAGACTAGGTGCGAACGTGTAGAATACGAATAACATTGGGATAACTGAGAGGACTAGTATGATTGCAATCATCTCTAGCCAGGATCGCTTCTTTAGCCTTATCGGTGGAGTAGAGTAGGCAAATGCTAAGAAAGTCCCAGCGACCCACAGAAGAACCAGAGTAAGTTTTCCCTCGATTTGGAACATCAAGTACAAGGGGATAAGACTTAGCAAGAATTCGGCGGCTACAAATGCCTTGACTTTCCGTCGCCCAAGTCGATCCATGGCATCAACAAGATGCTTTTTCCGTTTATCCGTCAAGTCCAGTTGGTAGTCGCCCAAGGTATTCAGTTGGGCTCCAAAGGCAGAGACGAGGGATATTGTGAGAAAGCATAAGACTACCAAAATCGCCAAGCCCCAAGTGAAACCTATTGGCGGATTGATGGCCCAAGAAAATCCTAGGAAAAGTGAACCCAAGTTCGCTGGAAGAAACTCTGGTCTGGAAACTGTGAATATTGTTCCTTTCTTCTTGGACATGAATGGCTCATCCCCAGAATGATGGGTTTAGATTTAGAGCAATAAAAGATTTGCTGTTCGTCAGAAGCTATCAACCTCTTGGTCCAGTTGGCTTCTTCTTTCCAAGGATTGCCTGTCTTCTTAGAAGTAGATACATGCTTGCAAGGATCAACACAATGCCGACGAGATCCAGAGGGAACGAGTAACCAGTGGGGTCCGGCAACATGTATATAGCAAAGAAGTAGAAAATCGGCGCTATCTGAACTGGAACTTGTTGAGTGGGTTTCATTTTGCTTGCGTTACCAACTTCATACGCCTTCTGCATCTTGAAAATACCCAGATAATTGCTCAAAGGCAACATTATCGCCCCACAAACAAACAGAAACAGCTCTCCCATGACAAAGGTCCTTGAGAAGACGGTGGCGAAGACTCCGAGAAATACGGCCGTCCAGAAATTGCTCAGCGCGAACATTAATCCTGAGTCAGTGGCATAAAGTGCCCCCTTGATGTTCTGCCGACTTCTCCGCAAGATAGTGCAAATAACCGCACCAACAGTGACAATTGCTGTAAATACGACAACTCTAATTATGAAAGTAGTTTCTGACAAGAACAGAAGGCTATCCACATCGATATCGAGCCTACTGAATGCAACGCAGAATATTGCGGCAACCATCAAGAATATCCCAAGCATCTCTGGAGCCCTGATGCGTTCTTTCAGAATTCTCAGCGACCCCACCGCCAAAATGATTAGCCCCGCTCCTGAAAGTGCAGGCGTTAATGTTGGACCAATCATGAGTTGTGCAACAAAAAAGAAAATGGTTGTCAAAACCTGTGTCTGAAAGAATCCAAACAACCAAAGCCTATTCTTTAAGAGACCTCTTGTGACCTTCTTCCCTTCTGGCAGAGCATTTATAGCCTTCTTCTGAAAAACAGCCCCCAAATTATCGAAGGCACCCGTCAAGAGACCAAAGAGCACGCCAACCCAGTAGATATCCGCCATAGCTTTAGTATCGCTGAATAAATGCATATATAGCTTGCCAAGTGAAATTCACGGTCTCTGAAGCGAGAACTCAATACATATGAGAACTATTAAATATCACGAAACCCTCATCTCAGAGACACTCGCGAGATTAGCGGGGGAAGTGAATCGGCTATCGATACTGTCGTCTAACCTTCACAATATTCTCATAGACGTAATATATGTTTGACAACTGTGAGGCGAGGCGAACTATGTTTTATAGAGATATCGTGCTGGGAGCAATTGGACAAATAGTACTCGCCGTCGGTGCACTCTCAGTCATAATAATAAGTTCACTTTACATTAGTTTCACACCCTTTATTGATTTGAATTCTCTTAATGCTTTGATAATTGCGGCTTCTTTTGTACTAATCATGATTTCCACAGTAAAGCTGTATGATGAGTATGGGTACTCACTGGTGGGATCGGTTGGAGCCTTCATCGGACTCCTTTCCGCCTACCTAACCTCATACATCTACCAGGAAGCGTTTCTTGGGATCAATTATGCTGGCGGATTCACTTTTCGGTATTATTCAGAGGATGCCTATATTATGAACGGAGCTGGCGTCGTCCTTTCATTTGGTAGCGATATCCTACTGGGTTTTGCCTTGGTTCTGATTGGCGCTTTCTTCGTTGAGCACGGTAGGTTCTTCTCACCTCATGCGCTATGGGTCGCTACAGGAATAGTCTACTTCATTACGGGGATACTCTTGGTGAGTTTTGTCCTCGGTGAGTTGGCGTATGCAATGATAATTATTGCAGCGATCATGGGCACAGTAAGCTTCCTCGTTAGCAGACCTAAAAGACCTTGGAGCTAATGACTTATTCGATCTTTGCTCTAGGCTCTCAAAAAGGGGCAGTGATTTGTTGGAGATCAGAGTTAGTTCCACGAAGCTAGAAAACGGTCGTGCAGCTGCAGAGAAAGCAGCTGAAGTTCTTCGGGGAGTAATTACCGCGAAGAAGAAAGCCTGTTTTGTTGCAGCAACAGGAGCATCACAATTCGAATTCCTTGACTTTCTTTGTAGAGCTGAGGGAATCGATTGGACACGTACTGAAATGTTCCACCTCGACGAGTATATTGGGATCTCGGCGAATCATCCTGCAAGTTTTCGAAAATATCTAATGGAACGACTTATAAGCAGGGTCCATCCGGGGAAGATTCATTTGATTGAAGGCGACGCGCCAAACTCTGATGCTGAGCGCAAGAGAATCAGCAAACTAATTTCGAAAGAGCCTATCGATGTTGCCTTCGTGGGAATAGGGGAGAACGGCCACCTTGCCTTCAACGATCCGCCAGCGGACTTTGAAACAGAAGAACCTTACATCATCGTGAACTTGAACGAGAAATGCAGAATACAACAAGTCGGAGAAGGATGGTTCCATTCCGTAGACGAAGTTCCTAAAGCTGCAATCTCAATGTCAACAAAGCAGATAATGAAATCTAACAGCATAATCTGTACATGCCCAGACAAGCGCAAAGCTGAAGCAGTGCGAGACTGCCGCTCAAAGGATGCACCAGTCACTCCAATGCATCCATCATCCATACTCAAACAGCACGATAAGTGCTACGTCTTCTTGGACAAGCAGTCAGCTTCTCTATTAGGAAGATAGTTGAGTCGCAACCATTGAGAATCGGAACTGATATATCCTGTTTGGGTTCTCCTCGTCCATTTGATTCCTGAGGGATCAAAAATGAAACGGTCTAAGAGAATATTAGGAATCGTTGCAAGTCCCCATAATTCAGGAAACACGGCAACATTGGTCAAGGCAGTCCTGAAAGGCGCTGAGAAGAAGGGATACGAAACGGAATTGAGATGCTTGGGAGATCTTAAGATATACCCTTTGGTTGAATCCACTTCAGAGCCATACGGAGTCACTGGTCCAGAAGATGATATCAAGTCGATTTTCTCGTCCCTTGAAAAAATGGATGTACTTGTTTTTGGGACGCCAATCTACTTTGGTCACGTTAGTGACCGCGCAAAGATCTTCATAGACCGCCTGATCTACTACGAAAAACCTGAACGAAAAGCTCGTCTCCCTAAGGGGGCACGTGCTGTGATCATTATAACATATGCGGACGACAGACCCAAACTCTATGATGGCGTAATAGAGTGGCTAAAAGACGTAATGAAGTACTTAAATGGAATGAAGGTAGTTGCAACACTCAAAGCAGAGGGGACCGATGAGAATCCGGTAGAGAAGAGAGAAGACCTGCTAGAGAAAGCTCGGAAACTGGGGAAGAGCCTTTGAGTAGACCGAAATTATATCGGGTATAACCGCAATATTGGTGAGCACAAGAGGCTAGAAATCAATACAAAAGAGAGGAATAGTAATCGATTCAGACGCCCCCGAGAGTCAGAGGAAACCCTCCAAGAAAAAGAGGCTTTACGCGAAAACTAAGAAAAGACGAGTTGAATGGGCCTCTCACGCGGGAAGAGACCGAAGACGAGGTTGTAAACAAGTATGTCTACGAGGAAAGCTCTGAAGGCTCAGAGTCCCCATCTGGGGAAGACGAGAATGGTTCTCATCATAAAGACTAGGAAGAACGATAGAAGTACAGTTGAATGAGGGGGATCTCCGTTCTAGGTGCAGGAAACATTTTTCACAGCCTTCCAAGTTCCTTCAATGATAGTTACATCTCGATCCGAAGGATTTTCGCTTTCCCTGCCGTTTACTCGAATGGGATACTCGCCTGCACTTTCGCGCATAGTTGCCTAATCTTATATAACAGTCCCAGCTATCACTCTAACAGAATCAACAGTTAATCGAAAGAATCAGAAAATGCTAGTTGGGGAAAAGAGGAAGCTAGTTTATGATCAAGACACAGGTCATAATAGAAGGTATCTCAGCTGACCCAGATGACCGCTCTGCTTTCATGGCAGCTCTAAGCCGAGCTGTTGAAAACATCTTTGTCGTATGTGGAGGTGGGGTTCAACTACTAAAATCTAGTCGGGAAGTGTATATCAAACCAAATGCGATTGATGCAAAACGTTTCTGTTACACCCGACCAGAGGTTTTGGAAACAGCGATTCGTTACTTCTTCAAGATCGGGGCCAGTGATGTTTATGTGATAGAGAATTCAACTCAGGGAAACTACACGCGTCTAGTCTTTGAAGCAATTGGGTATACGGATATCTGTAAGCAGACTGGTGCCATCCCCGTCTTTTTAGATGAAGAACCAACAGAGCGTTTTGAATTCAAAGGCAAGCCGTCTGCAAAGGAGCAGGATCCTCGAGGCTATGATCTCACGAACTTTGAGATGCCTCACACTGTGGCCAAGGAGTTGATCAATCGAAAGAAAGAGAACCTGTATGTGAGTATACCCAAGCTGAAGACGCATTCGATGGCAGGCGTAAGCCTTGGAATAAAGAACCAGTGGGCTTTCCCTCGTCACCAGGATCGGAAATTCGATCATAACTACAATCTACACTCTAAACTTGTTGACGTGCTTGAGTATGTACAACCCGATTTCACATTGATCGACGGCATCGAAGGAACTATATGTGGTCATTATCCACCGGAGGCGCTGGTAGATAAACTTGTCAAACCTTTCCGAATTCTAATTGGCGGGGTCGATGTTCTCGCCACAGACATCGTTGGCGCACGCGTGTTCGGTTTGGCGCCAGAGGATGTTCCTCATTTGAAAATCGCTATTGAGCGACGAATTGGTGTTGGGGTGCAGGGTATCAAAGACATCGATATCGTAGGAGACATATCTGGATTCAATGAGAAATATCCTACTGACCTGTATCCTGAATTTCCTCCGGATGTCAACATAGTTCAAGGGAAGAAACTGGTTTGCCGCGAGGGTTGCAAGAACAATCCCCTTGCTGTGCTCCAAGTTTTGTACCTGGACTATGGTGGCAAAGGCGGCTTTCAGCTGGTTATCGGAAAAGGACACGACCCCAAGGTAATAGATCGCCTTAAGGGACCTGTTCTCGTGGCCGGACATTGCGCAATTGAGGAAGTAGGAGAAAGACTGCAACAGAGGCTTGGCAAAAATGGCGTATACTTCAGCGACGGATGCAACAACCTAGCACAGACCATAGGTGCGTTGCTCCCTCTAATGAAAGTAAGCCCACAAAAACTAGTTCCTCTGAGTACGGAAAAGGCAACCACAATAATACTCGAGGCAATAAAACGCGGCTCTCATGCCATTGCACCAAATGTTTCCACATCACTTCCGAAAAAGTGATCAATAAGAGGACAGTTTCAATAGATCCACTTTTGCCAGTATGGCAAAAACCTTCCAGTTTCCTGGCACTATTACAGCGGGAGAAAGACAAGTTTGGTTCAGTCTTCTCTTCTCAATTCAAGCTGGATTCGAGATGGTTTCTTGCCTGTAACCCTCCTGTAAATCCTTTTTATATGACTCAGCAAGTGAGCAAGGAACCTCTTCTCTTGCCTTCGCGCTCTCTCCAATATAGAGCGTCTAGAAAGCAATGCGGTCTTGAGTTCTTTCAGTTCTTTCTTAGGCGAGTATTTGATGAAAATCGGTATTCCGATCAGAACCAAGGCCAGTCCCAAAACAATCTGGTTGAATGTGCACTGAGAGATTATGTAAAGAGAAAAGACCACTCCCAAAACTGGAATCACCCTGCCACCTCTAACATGAAAGCTAGGTTTTCGATTCTTCCTACGAAGAGAGAATACTGATGCACAAGTGGCGACGTAAGCGACCCCCAAAAGAAAAACCGAGGTAGCAACAAGCAGACTCAGACTGCCAAACAGTGAAGCTACAAGCGCAGTAACTGATTGAATCACTATTCCCAAATAAGGTGTCTTGAATCTTCGATGAATCTTGGCGAATGCTCGCGGAAATAGACCGTCGACGGCTAGGGCGTATCCAAGGCTTGTGGTTCCTATCATGCCTGACTCGTCTGAGCCGGCGACAGATATCAACGCCCCGACACCTACGAATGTGCCCCCAATCAGCACCCATATGGGGTCAAAACTCAGCACGTCAACAGTCGCGGATGCCAAGGGTGCCGTGTCAGAAGCCAATTGCGTCCAAGGTCTAACTCCGAAAAGTACTGTGTTTGTAACCAAATAGAAGATAGTTACTATCGAGATTCCGAGCACGATGGCTCTCGGGATTGTTCTTCCTGGATTCTCTATTTCGTCTGCGGGCAAAGTTGAAATCTCGAAGCCCGCATACGCCCAAAATATCAGGACAAGCGCTAGACCAAAGTTCGAGAAACCATACGGTGAAAAAGGCGAGAAATTCGAAATCGTCACAACGGGGTGCACGAGCATGAACAATAACCCAATTACTGAGAAAAGAATCAAAGGCGAAAGCTTCAGTAACGTCAGCACATCATTTGTCCTACCCGCGGCCTTAGCGCCCACGATATTGCTTGCTGCTAAAAGCGCCACGAATAATCCTTTGATAATGATCTGATACAGCAACGAGAGATCTGGGAAAAAGAACATAAGATATCTAACAAAAGCCACAGGAAAAACCGCAAGCGAAACCCATTCAGCAAGCCAAAGTGACCAGCCGACAATAAAGCCTGCGAAAGGACCCCAGGCCTCCTTGGCGTATGCGTACGATCCACCGACTTTGGGAAGCAAAGCTGCGCACTGCGCGAAGGCTAAGGCAATTACGATTGCCACGAGTCCTGCAACTCCCCAGACAAGGAGAGACGAGGGACCCAAATATCCCGCTCCGAATGATGAAGCAACGTAGATGTCCGCGCCTACGATAGCTCCAACAACCAGATT
>JAHPYV010000039.1:6361-8787 GCA_019058495.1 Promethearchaeati archaeon | reverse complement strand
TGACTACTCAGTTCCTTCTTACTCTTGAACTCCTCGCCACACTCACATTGATACTTCTTGCTCGTCAAGCGCATTCACCTCCGCCCAGTTTAGGGGTAACTCCTATTTATAAGTCTAAATAGAATTCCCCAAGAACACTTATGAATCGAAATAGTGCGCCTGCATCGCAACAGAAACGGATCTGGTCTCTACGATTTCTAGTCACTCGTCGAAGTTGCGACTGGTACAGATCTTGCCTTTTTGCGACACTTTTCGCAAACGCCATACACATCAAGGCGTTGTCCCGTGGTGGTGAATTTCGCTGCTGAAGCGGCCCTTTCGACTATTTCTCTCGCAGTATGATCGTCTAGATCAGTAATGTTGCCACATTGCGTGCAAACCAAGTTCAGGTGAGGTTTCATGTAAGGATCGAATCTCGCCTCTCCCTCTGGAAAACTCAATTCCTGGATTAGGCCGAGCCCTTTCAAAACTTGAAGGGTCTTGTAAACTGTCGCAAGACTGACTGTCGGAAAAAGTCCTTTTACTTCATGGTATATTCTCTGCGCACTTGGATGCTTTCGACTATGGAGCGCGAGTCGGCAAATCGCTATTCTCTGCGGTGTAGCTTTGTATCCTTTACTGCGAAGAGCCTCGATAATTGGTAAGTCGAATTTGTCATATTCGTTCATAATTAATATTAGGTAATAATAGGTCTTATATAATATTCGCCTCAAAGAAGGTGTAGGAACTTTCTTGTGTCGATGCATATGTGGAAGGAGGTGATAATTTGGCGAGGGTAGCACGAGAAATGGTCGAGAAAGCTGGTGTCAATGTTACTCAGCTCCTAGATTTGTTGGTCAAGAACGCTGCAGCAGAGCTTACAACTTTCTACTACTACACTATCCTTAGATGTAACCTGATAGGGCTAGAGGGAGAAGGGGTCAAGGAGATCGCAGAGACCGCGCGTATTGAAGATCGCAACCACTTTGAGGCTCTTGTTCCTAGGATATATGAGTTGGGGGGCAAACTTCCAGATGATATGAAGGTCTTTCATGATGCTTCAGCCTGTCCACCCGCTAGACTGCCAAAAGACCCAGCTGACACTATGGCAATTCTGAAGGTGTTGGTGGAGGCAGAGAGATGCGCAGTGCGAGGCTACACAAACATCTGTAATCTAACCGCTGGCAAGGACCATCGAACCTACGATTTGTCTCAGTCAATCCTTAACGAGGAAATTGAGCACGAGTCTTGGTTCTCTGAATTCTTAGGTGAGGGGCCATCTGGGCACTTCATGCGTAGAGGTGAGACTTCACCCTTCGTATCAAAGTTCCTCAGGTAGTCCTCTTCCTCATTTTTTGCCAAACAGTTTTGCTGGCGCAGGGCGAATGGAACGAGAAGACTTGGGAACGAGTCCAGATGATGCAGAATGAAGTTACTTCGTCAACAGTCGTAGATATCTTTCTCAAAGAAATTCTCTGGGCACATGACTTAGCTGCTCCTGCCAAGTTACCCTTCAAACTCCAAACAGCGAATCACCTCAAGCGATCTCAGAGGAGAAAGAGTTAAAGACATGATATGCTTGCTCTCTTGAAAGAATCCTTCGACTTAACAAGAATTAGGTGCACGGAATTGCCCGATTCACCGCCAAATAAAAGAAGGCTACTGTCCAGACTGGTAGATAGCCAATTCCTCCGCTTCTACGGTCCAGCCCTTGTGGTGAGCGTAGCTTACATTGATCCCGGCAACTTCGGAACTGCCATAGCAGCAGGAGCTGGTTATAAATATGATCTTCTTTGGGTAGTCTGGCTTGCCAGTATCATGGCCATGCTACTACAGTACCTCTCTGGGAAGATTGGTATAGCTACTGGTCACAGTATGCCCGAATTGATGCGGGAAAGGTTGAAGTCAAGGCGGAAGGTCATGGCTTACTGGCTGTCATCAGAACTGTTTGCTATAGCTACAGACCTGGCTGAATTTCTAGGTGTGGCCCTTGCGCTCAACTTACTCTTCAGAATACCTCTATTATGGGCTGCCGCCATAGCTTCGTTTGATGTCGTATTCATCTTCCTTCTTGCAGGGCGTAAATTCAGACGCATCGAGATGATTATTGGCGTCCTTGTTTCAATCATAGGGTTCGGCTATGTGTACGAGATTTTCATCACCGGGCCTGACATAGCGTCTGTTGCGCTCCATAGCGTCATACCGGTTCTAACCCCAGCTACAGTTCCTCTTGCGGTAGGAATAATAGGTGCGACCGTTATGCCGCACGCGTTGGCGGTTCACTCTTGGTTAACCAAGAACAAGCTGACCACTGGAGATGAAATGGAAAAGCGTCGACTCCTGAGGTATCACCTTGCTGACAATGTGATAAACCTCTCTATGGCAGGGCTAGTGAACGCTGCAATCCTGATCATGGCTGCTGCGGCCTTCAGCGGCGCTGGTAACTC
>JAHPYV010000039.1:0-6351 GCA_019058495.1 Promethearchaeati archaeon | reverse complement strand
AACTCTGTGAGTACGGTGGAGCAGGCATATCAGACCCTCCCTCCCCTCTTCGGCGCCTTAGCCAGTTCAGTGTTCGGTGTCACTCTGCTCGCATCGGGGCTCTCATCCTCAACTACAGGTGTACTTTCTGGGCAGGCTCTGATGGAAGGGCTCTTGGGTAGAAATGTCCACCCGTGGCTAAGGAGGATGGTGGTACGTGTCATCAATGTTATTCCGACATTCGTCGCCATATATGTAGGGCTCAATGCACTGGATCTACTGGTTTACAGCCAAATCATTCTAAGTCTGCTGATACCGCTTCCACTGATACCTATTATCTATCTTACGAGTAAGAAAAGCATAATGGGCGAGTTCGTGAACCGTAAGGTGACAGTCTTTGTGGCAGTGGCTTTTGCATTATCAATCCTCGCTTTCAACACATACTTCTTGCTACAAGCGGTCCTGCAAATCTGACTTAGAAAAGATGTCCTGATGAGTTCTACAAATGATGCAGAATGGTTTGTCTGAAAGAAAACCTCCTTGCTCCAGACGTAGCAGGTTTTGATTCTGCATTCATCGTTGCCACCACCTTTTAAGCTTCCAGAACCCACTGCAATGTTCTTTATCGACGTCAATACTTTCGCGAATTCCTTTGAATCGAAGTCTTTGGCGCCCCATGTATTCACACCGTAACCCTTGATGAGTTCTTCATATCTTTTCGTCAACTTTTTCAAGGTTCCACTTCCTACTATACAGCTTCCGCACTGGAGTCCGCAGTATCCGATTTGATTCTTCACTTTTTCAGAAGCGTTCACCTGCAACTAATGCTAACCTGACGAGAGTCTGTCAAGCGCGCGCGAGGAAATAGTAGCTCTTAAATAATCTTTCCTATCACTTGTTAGCCACGCATAAAAGATGAGAAGAGGATGTCGAGAATTTTGAAAGACAAACAACTAACCACAAACCAAGGAGTCCCTTTAAGTGACAATCAGAACTCACTAACAGTCGGTGAACGTGGTCCCGTCCTACTGCAAGATGTGCACCTGATTGAGAAGCTTGCACACTTCGACCGGGAACGCATTCCAGAGCGCGTAGTGCACGCCAAGGGCGCCGGTGCCCACGGCTACTTCCAAGTATACAAGAGTATGGCGAAGTACACCTGCGCGAAGTTCCTTCAAGACCCGAAGAAAAAGACACCCGTCTTCGTCCGTTTCTCTACTGTGGTTGGTGCACGAGGATCAGCAGACTCGGCCCGTGATCCCAGGGGTTTTGCTGTTAAGTTCTACACTGAAGATGGGAACTACGATCTGGTAGGAAATAACTTGCCAGTCTTCTTCATCCGAGACGCTATCAAGTTCCCTGACATGGTACATTCCTTCAAACCTGCCCCTGACACAAACATACCCACTAGCTCGTCAGCAAACAGTCGTTTTTGGGATTTCATCTCATTGACACCCGAATCGACTCACATGATCACTTGGCTCTTTTCTGATCGAGGAACTGTCAAAAGCTACAGAAAGATGGAAGGATTCGGTGTAAACACTTACAAGTGGGTGAATACGGAAGGCAAAGCCGTTTACGTCAAGTATCATTGGAAGCCGATGGCAGGAATAGAGACAATTGACCGCCACGAGTCAACCCGCCTTGCAGGTGAAGACCCAGACATTGCCACCCGCGACCTGTATGACACAATCGCCTCTGGCAAGACAGTAGAATACGAATTGAACGTCCAAATGATGGAGATTGACGACGAGTTGAAGCAGAACTTCGACCCACTCGATCCCACAAAGACATGGCCCGAGAATAAGTTCCCGCTGATGCCGGTGGGCAAGATGGTTCTGGACCGCAATCCAGAGAACTATTTTGCTGAAACGGAGCAGGCTGCTTTCTGCCCAGCATCTATCGTTCCAGGAATCGAGCTCTCCGCCGATAAACTCCTACAAGGCAGAGTCTTCAGCTACGCAGACACACAAAGACACAGACTCGGTCCCAACTACCTACAGATTCCAATAAATCAACCGAAAGTGCCAGTCAACAACAATCAGCGTGACGGTGCTATGCAGTACGCGCCTTATGGTGGAGGAACAGTTAACTACGAACCAAACAGTTTGGCGGACGGAATGCCCCACGAAACACCAACCATTCCCATGAGTCACCCCCATCTCGAAGGCGACATAGTGCGCAAGAAGATCAGTCTCACCAACGACTTCCAGCAGGCTGGCGAACGCTACCGTTCACTCAGTAAAATGGACCAAGACCATCTGGTTGATAACATAGTTGATTCCCTCGGAAAAGCGAACAAGCAGATACAACAGCGCATGGTTGCAAACCTCACTAAAGCCGACCCCGAATTTGGCAAACGCGTCGCAACAGGATTGAAACTATAGTTGGCAAACGAGGGCCGTTTTTTCCAAGCCCCATCTTCTTTTTTCCACACGTGGACTAGACGCTAGACGATGACCAGCTATTCCGATATCTTGTAATATAACTGTTGATGCCTATTTAATAGTGTGAAAGCATGGCAGCGCTAAGAAGACTCGTACTAACGACTTGTTACTTGGTTACCATTGCGTTCTCACTTCTTCGCGAAAACACCTTGCTATTCATATACTCAGGTATATATCTCGTCAAGTTGTCAGCTTTAGTTCTCATTCTTATTTTCTTCACCTCAGCTACTGCAATACACCGGTCGTTCCCAAAAAAGCGCGAGAAAGCCGGCGATTTCTTAAAGCTTCGCACTACAGGGCTCTATGCGCATTGCAGGCATCCACTCTACTTGACACTCATATTACTGCAGTTTTCGATCTCACTATACTTCTACAGTATTGAAGGAATAGTCGTCGTGTTATTTACTCTGCCTACATGGTACGCACTGGCGCGTCAGGAGGAGAAGGACCTTCTCAAGCATTATGGAAACACCTACAGAGAATACATGAAACGTGTGCGGATGTATGTTCCTTTGAGAAGGCGAAAACCCAACGAATGAGGTCGACGAGAACGGACTTACGAGCCTGATTCAGTTCTAGTAGCGCGAACTGTTTCTCTTCAGGTCGACTGACAAAACTAATGAAATGAGGACTTCTAACATGCAAATACCGCTCTCTTGATATTGAACTCAAGGAACGAGTGTACGCAAGAATTCTCGAGGCGGTCATCGATTATCTGTTCGCTAATCAATGGGAGCTTATTCTGAAAAATGCTTTCCTTGAGGCACGGCAAATGACAAGGGAAGCGATTTGCTTAACACAGTTTGACTCTGTGTAAGCTAAAATAACAGACTTTGCCGATTTTTGGAACTTCTATGTTGATAAGTATCACAGGTCGTATACTGCCCCAGGAATTCTTGGAAAAGTCTGTACTTCTCCAATATGCTTGGCTCCCGCCAACCAGCTGACAAGTCTCTCTACGCCGATGCCTGCACCAGCTGAAGGCTTCAGTCTTCGCTCTCCAGCTAGTTTCAATAGTTCTTCGTAGTTCTCTGCTGCAACCTCGTCTCTTTTCATTTTTCCAAAGATTTTGTTGTATTCCCATTCCCTTCGAGCACCCGACAAGACTTCTCCATATTGAGGCAGAAGCAAATCATAGTTGTCCCATATGTCCCTATCGAGGTCTTCAAAGTCGTAGAATTCTCTAGGGATATTTGTAATCCATACTGGTTCATGAATCTTAACCAGCAATTTGCTTTCATAATTCTCTCCGAACCGTGTTTCAAGTTCTTTGCGATCATATACCCTGAACGGCGTTTCGGGGACTATCAGACTTCCGAATCTTCCTAAATGGATCAACTCGTGTCTCAAAGCATCTCTTAGGCTTTTTATCAGTCCAGATATCAGGCCTTCGACGAGACTTCTGACTGTTTTGGAGCTTGCACCTCTCATTTCAAAATCCAGTTGCGTGAATTCATAAGCGTGTATTCCGCTGTCTGCTCTGTCTCTTCTTTCGATTCTTGCATTTGGAGATAGTATGAACAGCTTCTCGAATGCTAGGGAGCATGCAACCATCTTGTGTATTATCATGCTCAACGTTGTTCTAACAGTCTTTCCGTAAATCTCTACTTCAATGCGTTTCTCAATTGATGCTCCTGGATCTGGCCACAGAGGGTCGGTTGACCTAGAAAACATCACTGGTAGCAGCCACTCAAACTTATTATCTAAAAGTCTGCCGGTGAGATAACCCAGCGTATGGGTCATCACTCTGCTGATACATAGTTTTCTTTCGATTTCACTTTCGGAAAGCTGTGGCAAAGGCTTCGGTATCTCGTTCAGCCTACGTCCATTAATTGTCAAACCCGCTTGCACAATCGCCGTCTTTGGGCCCACACGCTACCCTCCAATTGTAAATCAAGACGTATCTCAGCCTAAGCAGAGCTCGCTACTCCCTATAATGATTTTTCCATAAAAACCTGTAATGATTACAAGAAATGCCCTAAACAGCGATGAAATGCTGGAATAGTTACAGAAAAAGCATCAGAATCAGATAGGAAAAACTGAGGATCAAAAGTGTTGGCAACGACATGAAGAAATACGATGATCCTAGATCCATTTTCGAGCTCTTTTCTTATATTCAAGGTACTCCTTACCGAATCGCTTCGTTAGTGATTGCTCTTCGTAATTTGCCATCTTGTTGTAAGCAGCAACTGCAATCAGCCATGGTATGACACTAAGCAACGAAAAACTCCAGAAAATAAACGGAAGATACAGCAACAGAGTTCCGAGGTAAAGCGGATGCCGAACGTGCCCATATATCCCGGTGGTCATTAGTTTCCCTGATTTCATATTATGCAGGTGACCATGAGCAAGTTCCAGAACAGCAAGCGCAATAACGAAAACACCCAATGCAAGCGCTATACGCACTAGCCAAGGGAAATAGATAGCCAGGAATGTTGAGTAGTTGAAGATGAACGAATCCAAGAACCAAACAGCCAAGAACAAAACGAAACATGAAACTTGTAGCAGGTGCCCGTGCGGAAGCTCACCTTCTTCACCATGCTTGCGCAATAGTCTACCCTCAGTTCATGACATGGATTCGCGTATACATATAATTTTCCGCTCAGAGAAGACTCAAATTGCTAAGGTCATGAAATGTTGCCCCTTCTCGATTAGAGGGAAGACGTTAGGTTTTGGGGAAGAGTATCAAGGATGCGTATCAGGGGTGAGGAAGACGTATATTCTGTGAACCTTGAAATCTATTTGGTGCCAACCTTGATTGATGGATCGGAACGAGCGAAAACAAGAGATGAAACATATTTATCACTTTCAGAGATTTTCAGCAACATAGAGAGGGCGATTAATTATCTTGCGGCGAAGAGGAAGGAAGATGCAAAATGGACCGGAGTTCTTGCAGGAACATTAGTATGGTTCTTTGGGGTATTCGGACTAATGGTAGTAAATCTGTTTACGGACAATTACGCACCTATGAAAAATGCCTTCCCCGGGTTAAGTTTCGATGTCGTCGCTAATTAGGCTTTCGATGAAGGCTCTCATATCTGTTGTGTTGAGGGTTTGGTATTCTTCTCCTTCTGCTGCTTTCTTGTTCATCTTCCTTATCTTTGCTTTTAGTAGTTGCTCGCTTCCTTCAAGGTACTTCTCTCCCCTGGTTAGCATGCAGTAGATTACTCTAAGTAGTTTCCTTGCGCATGCCACTCTCGCGACCTTCTTCCCCTTCTTAGCCGTGAGCCTCAGGTAGAAGTTCCTCATCCTCCCACCTTCCCGCTTCGTTACATGTTGTACTACTTGGATCAGTATCCAGCGGAGCCACTTGTTTCCCTGCTTGGTTATGTGTCCGTTCCACCTTGTCTTCCCCGATTGGTGGGTTGAGGGAACCAGGCCTGAGTAGGCGCAGAGCTTCTTATAGCTTGGGAACCTATTGACGTCCCCTATCTCCGAGAGTATTATCAACGCGCTGTAGAAGTCGATGCCGGGTACGCTCATCACGAGTTCCACATCCTTGAGGCCCTTAGCCACCTTCGCTATGCGGCTTGTAACTTCAAGGATCTCCTTGTTCATCGCCTTGAAGCTCTTCAACAAGCTCGTGAGGATGAGCTTATCCACCTCTGTCAGCTGCTCCAGTAGCTTCTCAAGGTATTGGAGTCCTCCCTTGCCAAAGATGTCTGTGAACTCCGGGTTTAACCCGTTTCTCATCAGGAGGCCGTGAACCCTGTTCTTAATGAATGTCTGGATCTTCGTCAAGCTCATACGGTGCCTAGCTAGCCTCCTGAGTTCTCTAACCTCCTTCGGGGGGACGTAGCTCTCAGGGAGGAAGTCCGCTCTAAGTAGCTTGGCGAGCGTCAAAGCATCCACCTTGTCTGTCTTTATCCTCGCCTCTGCTATCGCCCTCGTCTTCAAAGGATGCGATAAGCACACCTTTCTGACC
>JAHPYV010000038.1 GCA_019058495.1 Promethearchaeati archaeon | reverse complement strand
ATAGATGGAGTGCAAAAAACTACTTCTGGGATTTTTCCCACAAAATCAATGACATCTCTCACGTGCGGGTAATCTACGCGGATTCCAAAGCTTGCAACACAATCATAGCCGAAGCTCTTGGGGTTTAACAGTACTGTGGTTCCTCTAGCAACGCCATTTCTCCTCAATCTTTTGAACCGCTTACTTATCGTATCTATTGACACCCTGCAATTCTTTGCAATGTCTGCAAAGCTGCTACGAGCATCTTTTTGAAGGGTCCTTATGATATTCAGATCAATCTCATCGATTTTCCCCTTGGAAGTCATGTCTCCATCTCCTTATTCGAACAATATTCATTCTGACTCTTAAATTATACTATTCTGCCCTCATAATCTTATAATGTCGAAAAAAGCGATGCAAGCTTGCACACTATCGATTGTATATATACATCCTAATACTATTACCTTATATTGTCCGATTACTTAGCAATAAAGCAGACAAATTTAATACGACATAGTTGGATATACTTATAATGTGAGGTGAGAGACGTGAAACTGAAAGAATTGCTTCAAGAGATTGAAAAAGGAAATCCGACTGAAGACTTGGTAAAGAAGAGATTTGCTTGCGCACATTGCGGCAGTACCTGGACCGAACTTGTCGGGCTACTTGTCATGCGCAACGATGGAAATGAAGAACTTTATCTTCGAATAGGCATGGAGCCAGAGACTTGTCAAATGTGCCAATTGCAAGCCAGAGAATGCCAAAAGTGCGGTTCAAAGGACGTTTATGAAATAAGTTTTGCAAAGGAAGTCCCCCAAGGAGTTCCACTCAGTTTCAAGGACATAAGGACTGTCAGCAGACGGTAGGTGTCATCATACATCGAGGCCAGACAAGCGAGACAACCTAGTTCTACAGTTCACTCAGATTGTGAGTGCGAAGAACAGAATAGTAACTCTTGTAGTGTTATTCCATACGATTCTTACTGAGTACTTCTCGACTTCCATGCACGTACATTCTAAGGTTCTTTTCCCGACTTTTCCTATGTTCGTCTAACCTCTTTACTATTTTTTCCTCCATTCTCGCAGAGACCTAAGAAATAACTATTTAAGTCGCTCGAAAAGCTGTCTGAACAAGCAGGTGGGCAAAACACGGGCACTTCAATCGAAACCAGCCTCGGATTCGACATCGCTCTGCCCATCAGTGGAATCCAAGAGATAATCCGAGGCTTAATGTTGAAATAAGAGTTTGGAGGGAAACTAAAGGTGAGCGAAAGAGTTCACAGGAATTCATCGTATTTGAATGGTAAGTCAACAGCGGGTACGTCAACCAGAGTAAAGGATACGAGTTGCACGAGCGGCATGTGCCCGATCTGTATCCGTGAGTGCGCCACTGTATGTGAGATAAGCTTGTCAGCTTTCAGAGGGAGAGAAGCACTCTACCCTGAACCCACATATTTCGGATTGAGTACATCCGGAGCCCTGAAAGATTTCGGTTTAGACTGGTCCCATTTCAACATCCACGCGGGTCTAATAGGGGCAGAAGGTATTGAAGCAGATTCCGACCGTGCCTTATTCCCAAACGTGGACATTGAGACAACTGTTGGTGGAATTCTCCTCAAGATTCCTCTCTTGATCGGTGCATTTGGCTCCACGGACGTTGCGCGACTGAACTGGAGAGGACTAGGAGTTGGCGCGGCTCTCTCAGGCGTGATTCTGACTGTCGGTGAGAATGTTTGCGGTATGGACGCTGAAGCTGAATTCACAGATGGCAAGGTGACGAACTCACCTGAGCTAAAGCACAGAGTAGAAATCTTCAGAGAGTTCTGGGATGGAAAGTATGGAGACATCGCAGTGCAGACGAATGTTGAAGACCAGAGGTTTGGCGTTCACACGTACGCCGCATCAAAGCTTGAGGTCAATATTATAGAGAGAAAGTGGGGTCAGGGTGCCAAAGCCATAGGAGGAGAAGTCCGAGTATCAGACCTTAACAAAGCGATTCTGCTGAAGAAGCGCGGATACGTTGTTATCCCAGATCCTGAAGACAAGAACGTCCAAGAAGCTTTCAAGTCTGGCGCGCTGCGAACGTTTGAGAGACACAGCAGGGTTGGCATGCCAACTGAAAGGGATTTCCTTGAAGATATTGATTCCCTGAGAGAACAGGGTGTAAAGCATATCACGTTGAAGACAGGGGCTTATAGACCATCTGCCGTTGCATTCACAATGAAACTTGCCTCCGAAGCTAAGATCGACTATGTGACCTTCGATGGTGCTGGAGGAGGAACGGGCATGAGTCCTGTGCCCATGATGGATGAGATGGGCATCCCAACAATTTACCTTGAAACACTGGTTTTGAAGTGCGCTGAATTTCTCAAGAAGAAAAGAAGGTACATACCTGACCTCGTGATGGCTGGGGGATTCATATCTGAATCACAGATCTACAAAGCTATAGCATTGAGCAACTTCGGCGAAGCGCCATATGTGAAGGCCACATTAATGGCTAGGTCGCCGCTCACAGCAGTCATGAAATCCTCATACTTTATGGAACTCTTTGAAAGAGGTCAGCTTCCAAAAACTTTTGTCAATAGGTATGGCAATACGCCCGAGAGTTTCTTTGTCAACGGGCCAGAGCTAAAGGCGATCTATGCAGACAGATTCAAGGACATACCATGGGAGGCTATTGGCTTGTACAGTTATTTACACGAACGAATTGGAGTCGGATTGCGTCAACTCCTTGCGGGATCGAGGAAATGGAAGCTATCGACCCTTGGCAGGAACGACTTAATTGCATTGACGGAGAGGGCTGCAAAGGTTACAGGGATACCATTGCCTGAAGAATCTGAAATGGATGCTGTGAAGACTATATTGTCTTAGATCTCAAGCAGATGAATAGAAGAAAACGGTTTGCGAACTCCCTTTGCGAAAGGAAGATGCCTGTCTGAATGCAGAAAAGATGAAAAGTAATTGGAGAAGTCAGACAGCGGATCTGACTCTCCTTTTTTCTTTCTTATGGGAAGAGACCAAGTTTCTCGGTCGCGTCCGTGATCCTCTTGACAGCAATCATGTATGCTCCAGTGCGCAAATTAACTTTGTACTTTTGCGACATGTCATAGACGCCGTTGAACGCCTTCACCATCTTGTCCAACAGTTTCTTGTTGAAATCTTCTTCAGTCCAAGTATCTCTCTGAAGGTTCTGAAGCCACTCAAAGTACGAACCTAGGACTCCACCTGAGTTCGCAAGCACATCCGGTAGGAGCAGTATATTATTCTTGTAAAGTATCTCGTCTGCGTCTGGGGTTGTTGGACCGTTAGCGCCTTCACCTATGATCTTACAACTGATCCTCGCAGCATTCTCGCCCGTGATCTGGTTCTCCAATGCGCAGGGAAGTAGTATGTCACATTTTGTGGTAAGCAGTTCCTCGTTTGTTATGCTCTTAGCTCCTGGATAGCCTTGCACTTTGTCAGTCTTCTCCTTGTGTTCAAGTAGCTTCTTGGGGTCGATTCCCTTGGAGTCGTAGACGCCTCCTTTCGAGTCGCTAGCAGCGATCATCTTAGCTCCCCAGCTGGCAAGTATCTGGGCGCCCCATATTCCAACATTTCCATAACCTTGGACAGCAAAGGTTGCATTCTTGATATCGATGTTGAGTTTCTTACACGCCTCACGCGTACATATAGCCAAGCCCCTTCCAGTGGAAGATTCTCGTCCCAACGAGCCACCTATTTCAAGTGGCTTGCCCGTCACTACTTCTGGAACTTTGTGTCCGACAGCCATCGAGTAGGTATCCATGATCCAAGCCATTTCCCTGCCGCTGGTGTAGACATCAGGCGCTGGCACATCAATGTATGGTCCTATGAAGTCCTTAATCATGAATGCATATCGTCTTGTCATCCTCTCGATTTCGCCGGGTGACATCTTGAGAGGGTTGCATGTTATGCCACCTTTTGCTCCACCATAGGGAATGTCTATCACTGCAGTCTTGATGGTCATCCATGCCGCAAGTGCTTTGACCTCATCCAGGTTCACGTTGGGGTGATATCTTATTCCGCCTTTATAAGGACCTCTTGCCTCATTGAATTGCACTCTGTATCCAGTGAATACCTCGATTTCGCCGTTGTCCATTTTCACGGGGCAGGAGACGATAAGAATTCTCCTTGGATATTTTAGCCGTTTCACGATTCCTGGGTCCAGTTTTAGTTTCTCTGCGCAAAGCTCAAGATTCTTGACATACGAATCAAACGGATTCTTGCTCTCTTTTGTAGACAAACAATCATCCTCCTTAGCCAAACAATTAGCACATCTGCTAAGGATACTATCCATATCAGCATACATCTTGAATACATATTGTTTTTGGGTTTGGGTCTGGAGTGAATCACTTGACTATTTTTGTTAAATGCAGATTTCTAATCTGTATACAACGGTTTCCAAATATCCATGCCGTCATTAACCTCATGGACATGTAATTAGGCAGTTTGGGGCGGGATGCACCAGAAGATCTTGAAAAGGAAAAACCTCACATTCGTACGAATACAACCATTACTGCATCTGCGCCTATGTAGGAGGTATCAGTCTTACCTTGGCCCTTTCATTTTTCGGGCGAGTTGTCGAAAATAGGATCAATTGTTCTAGGCTCTCAATTTGTGTTGAAGTCGCTTAGAAATATAGGTTCATAGGAACACGGAGGCGTCCCTTCGTCCCTTGTGGCAGCAACCTACAAAAAGAATGATAGCTGTGGGATCCAGCAACTCGTTTGCTGCTCTTGCTGTCAACGATGACTCATAAGGGCGCGAATGTTATGCTACGTGATGGCCTTAAATTGCTGAAGGAAATTACTCAGCTGGAACACATACTAGTGTCTCTGTGCGCGTAACCCCTTCGAGCGACTGCAATCGCTCCAGCAAGACCTTGGAGAAAGTTTCCATATTGCCCGCTTCGACCGAAGCAATGATGTCGCAATGTCCTGTCACGGCACTGACTTCCTTTATACTACTAATCCTTCTAAGTTCTCTCAATATGTTCTTGATTCTGCCAGGTACGATATTCATCTCAACATATGCTTTCATGGTTAGTCACCTCGTTCACTTGTCTCTGGATTAGAAGATTTTCAGTGAATTCTTTTTTGTTACGTAATCGGTTTTTCTGACTTTTATTCTTTGATTGTTTATTTTGTCGTCTGATGGCCTCAATATGAGTAATAGTTTCCTATTTCCAGCTTCAGTTTGATCGCATTTGTCCGATTGTCGACGCTTTCTTATGGTTTGTTTCAGAGGAATTCTTAGCTTGTTCGGTCATTTTCACCAAAGGCTGATGATACAGTATTTTGCCGCAAGGAAAGCATAATATTCTGCGCATTATTCATAGGCGAGATAGGGAAAAGATGAGTTGATAAGGAAATATCGTTAGCAACTGCATTGGATTAAGGCGATCTACTAGATGGTTTCGAATAAGGAGATAGTGTGCAAGTCTGTCCTCACCAACTCGGGCATCGAACCCTTTGACTATTCCATAAGCCCGTATGTCGGTTGCGAGCATGCTTGCGTGTACTGTTATGCAAGGTTCATAATGAGATATAGAGCAGGGTCCGAAGGAAAGCAGTGGGGTGAGTTCGCTCACGCGAAGATTAACGCTCCAAAGATTCTCGCCCGAGAAATTCGAGCGAAACCCAAAGGAGTTACGTGGCTTAGCGCTGTGACAGATCCGTACCAGCCAATTGAGAAGAAGTATGAGTTGACGCGCCGATGTCTTGAAGTTTTGTCAGCTTACAAGTTTCCTATCTGGGTGCAAACCAAGTCATCTTTGGTCATGAGAGATGTGGATCTCCTTGCTGGTTTTCCTGAGAAGGATGTTGGCTTCACGATACTGACCCTTGATGACGACCTAAGGAAGAAGATCGAGCCGGCAGCATCGCCCGTTGATGAACGTGTTGCAGTGCTAGCTGAGCTTTCAAGTAGAGGAATCCCAACGTTCGCATTTGTCGGTCCTATTCTCCCAGTTCTTTCTGACTCAGAAGAAACACTAAGACCACTGATAAATGAATTAGTTAAGAGTGGAACAAAGCAGATATTGTTTGACAGACTGAACTTGAGGTGGTGAGTATGGCCTTCGGTCAAGAACTTCTTAGAGAAGCATTATCCAACTCTGCTTCCAAAGTACAGAGATGTAATGTGGCGTAGCACAAAGTATTTCGATGACCTAAAAAAGTCAATAAACAGACTATGCAGAGAAGCGGAAGTTCAGAAATACGAGATCTGCTACTAGAAGCATATACGCTCTGCTTATATACGCGGAGCGGAGTTAATCACTTCATGAGGATCTGTAAGTCAAAGAGTAGGGTGTTTACTAGAATTGAGCAAATCAACTCGTTCCGAGGAACCACACGTTAAACGCGTATTTGGCTTCGCGGTTACTGCAACGTTTGGAGCAGAGCTGGCGGCAATCCTCTTGATTATTGGTTCGCTGGCCTCCTTCTTGGTTTCAAACTCAGGTCTACTTCAAGTCATATCCACAGACATCCAATTGTTCTTGCTCTTGATAGCCACAGGGATCGCGTTCTTGATAATCATAGTATTCGCTGGCTTGTTCATAAAATGGGATGACAAGCTCAAGGAGAAGATTCTGACTTCGAGGATTGAGAGGCTGGTTAGAGTGACCTCCGAGGCAAAGGCGCTATTGGCGCTCTTCGGTTTAGCGCTGATATTTCTTTGCTCAGCAGGCATCTACGGATACTATCTACTTTGGAACTATGTAGCGCGCTATTACATAGGTGGATATCTTTCGCTAACAACGCTATTCGTAGCGATAGGGATAATCTTAGTGTCAATTCTGGCTCAGTTGGTTATCGCACTTGTAGGAAGATTCGCCTCAAGAACGGTTCCGTGATTGGTGGTCATAAATAGGCGTACGTGTATAGTGTCTAGATGGAACGTCTTCTTAATATTAAGGAGGCGAAGCGACTCCTCGGAGTGGGCAAAAAGACGATTCAGAGATGGGACAAGGAGAACAAGATCCGTGGAGTCAGGACACCTGGCGACAGAAGACCCTGAGGGTTGCTGTGGCTGTGAGGTCTTCGAGGGGGTTCGCACCCAGACGGGGGTGAAGTCCAATGAGCTCCCGATGAACTCGCGAGGGAGACGAGGATGGCGAAACCCCAGAGCTACGAGAAATGTCTACTTATGACTACGTAACTCAGAACCCTCAAGAACAGTAAAGTAGAAACTATAATGACTAAGAAAACGATGAGAGAAAAGTTAGTCTCTCGTCAGTTGTCCCTTCAAGTCCCTACTTTTTTTGACGCATGTACTTGTCTAACTTGTCCATGGCCTCGTTGATCATTTCGACGGGCGGCAGCGTTACTGTTCTAAAGTGATTAGAACCATAGGTGGGATCGAAGCCTGACCCATATACGAACAGAACTCCTGTCTCCTTAACCAGATCCAAGACGAAGTCTTTGTCATCTTTCCATCGTTTTCCATCAACCGCCACTTTCGGGAAAGCATAGAATGCGCCTTGGGGCATGATACAGCTCAGGCCAGGTATCTCGTTGAGCCTCTTGACCATGGCGTCTCTTCTCCTTTTGAGTTCGTTAACGAATTTCGGTATGTGGTCTTGTGGTCCCCGTAGTGCCGTGGCCGCGGCGTGCTGGCATGGTTGGTTTGCACTTAGCCTGATTCTGGCGACTCGCATCAAAGCATCTTTTAGTTCGTTCAGCTCCCCGTTTGTATGGTGGAAGTACATCCAGCCGATTCTCCATCCTGGTGCAATATAGATTTTAGACATGCCATTCGAGACCAAGACCGGTACATCTTTGGCCACCGCGGCTGTGCCGACTGACTTTCTATCGTATACTATCTGGTCATAGATTTCATCAGAGATGAGGAGCAGTTTATGTTCAGCGGCGACATCCACGAATTCCTTTACGCACTTCTCATCAAGGTGAGCTCCAGTCGGATTGTTTGGATTGATTAGCACTATCGCTCTGGTTTTCTTGCTTATCTTCTTCCTCAAGTCGTCTATGTCTGGTTTCCATCCTTCTTCCTCGATGTTACGGTATGTTACCGCTTTGCCCCCGTAGAACTTGGTAACTGAGAGATACTGTGGATACGATGGTCCGGGAAGAAGCAACTCGTCTCCAGGCTCGATCAAAGCTCCCAATAGAAAGTTAATCGCTTCAGCTGTTCCAGATGTGACCATTACGTCGTTCGGAGCCAGATCGACTCCATTCAGCCTTTTCTCTCTCTCGCATACAGCCTCCCTGAGAGGCAAGACGCCCTGGGAATCTGCGTAGCCGTTTAAGCCTTTGTTGGTTGCTTCGAATAATGCGCGTTTAACGTAATCTGGAGTGTCGAACCCATACGCTACGGGATCGCCTATGTTGAAGTAAAGGATTTTCTTCCCTTTTTTCTCGACTTCCTTAGCCGCGACCAAAACGTCCCGAATTGCGTATTCTATACCCCTGACTCGTTCTGTTATTTTCATCATGCCAAGCATTCTCCTTCTTTTTATTGTCAGAAGCAAAGTCCGCCTGGTAAAAGCATATCCACTTCAATCCATGAACATGCACATTATGAACTTTCGGTTACCCATTATGTTAAAGGTTGCTCTGCTGAAAGGGTTCGACTTTGCCTATTGATCTTTCAGTTTTACATAGCGTTGGATATGCGAGTTGTCATGTTTCTAACAGTTTCACATGTGGTAGATTTCATTTTATGGTGTCCAAGTCACCATAATGAGATAAGCGAGATATGCGGTGACTAGAATGCAGAGAAACCCATAGCGTAGTTTCATCTGAAGCCGGAGGTATTGAACTTGATTAGAGTGCCAAGTTGTGGCAAAGAGCTTCGTCTTGGTAGCATATTCGGAGAGGATGATAGGGCATTCATAGTTGCGTATGACCATGGCTTGATGTTAGGTCCAGTGAAAGGCGTTGTAGAATTTGAGTCGACGCTGAAGAAAGTGATTGATGGCAAACCTGATGCAGTACTGCTGAGCGCTGGTCAGGTTAGCCGTGTAAGCAAGATGTTCTGGGGAAGAGGTTCACCATCCATAGTTGTTAGGGCGGATTGGACAAGCGCTGGCCGTTACCTAGCAGGATCACTGAGAACTATTCAAAGAAGAATGATTCTGACAGCCTATGATGCCCTGAAGCTAGGGGCATCTGCCGTCGTAATCTACTCAATCGTTGGATATGAAGACGAGAACCAGGAAGCAGATGACTTCGCGATCTTGGCAAGGTTTGCCCGCGAATGCTACGATGCGGGCTTGCCACTAGTAGTTGAGCCTATACCTGTTGGACCAAAGATAACCGGATCAAACTTCACTGATTACTTGGGTCTAGCAGTCAGAATGGCTGTTGAAGCTGGCGCTGACGTGATAAAATGCTCCTACACCGGAAACAAGGAGTCATTCAAGAAAATTGTCAGCGCTGCAGGACCCGCTAGGGTCCTTGTACTTGGCGGAGAGAAGATGCCAGACAAGACTGCATTACAGATGGTCTCAGACGCGATTGAGAGCGGCGCCTCAGGAGTAGTTTTCGGTCGCAATGTCATCCAAGCCACAGATCCACTAGCTATGACAAAAGCAATCCGTGCAATCGTGCATGATGGAGCCAAAGTCGAAGAAGGACTGAGGATATTAGGCGGCGAAGCTTAAACATGGAAAAGTGAGACGCAGCCTATCAAAGGTTCAGAAAAAACCGTGCAAAAGTAATTATGAAATAGAACAGGAACATTGCTATGATCATGGCTGCTAGAATCATTCTATACACTTGCTTCAACTTTCTGTCCCAACCCCTCTTTCGCCTCATAAGCCAATACGGATCAACTGACTAATGAATTTGGCGCAACCTCAGCAGCTACCCAGAAGTACTCTTCCTATAAGCTGGTTCTAGAGGATTCCTGAAGCTGACAGCTTCGGTAACTTGTCTCCGAGTATTTTCCTTGATTCTCTGATTATGACGTTGCAGAATAGCCAGAGGAAGTCGTGGAAGTAGCCGAACCGCTTAAGCATCTCGTTGTCATACACGATTTCGCCCTTCTCGCCTTTCAGCGCATAGGTGATTTTGAACCCTGGAACCGGTTCCTTCACAACTGCCCATGCAGCTCCCTCTTCATCTCTGCTTTTGCCCCCTATTCTTTCTGCTACTTTCCTCGCAGTTCGAGGATCAATGTGTTTGAACACCTTAAGCCTCTCTTCCAGTAGCGCCTGCGCCATTTCCTCCTTCTCATACTTCGGTTCTTGCCCGCCGAGAACCTTGTTTCCTTCCCTTGCTAGAAGCGCTGTGAAGACCCAAGAGTATGCGATGATATCTTCGGTCGGCACCTTTCCCAACGCAGACCTTGAGTAGTAAGTTAAGAAGTCGTTCCCAAACTCTGGATCAAGAGTGAGAACCATTAACACCTCAAGGTACGGAAGAGGACGAACTTGAACAGCCCACGCCACGCTCTCATAGAACTTCTTGTCCGAGACTTGACCACCCAAAGAACGAGCCACTTCAACGATCTTGTCACTTGAGAGCCTCTCAAAAACCTTCAAAAACCTCAGACCATCAGCATGAACATGCGCGCTCCAGCGCTCACCGCCATCGAACTCTTTCAAGCTAACATAATCTCCTGCATCACTCAACTCGACACACCCACACTAACTACTATTACCTTGTGTTGGAAAGATCTTCTCACTTCTTGAGAAGTTGAAGAGCCTTATTAGCGTTCTTTTTCATAAGTCTTCAACTCATTTCTGGGCTCACGAGACTTCCCTTCAGGACGTAGATCTTCAGCAGGAAAAATACGTAGCATGGAAACATTATAAGTAGAGTCATCGGAATTGAAAGCAGGAGCATGTTCTGAAAAGCTAGAATCCATACTGAAGATGGATAGATACAGTACAGACATAGACTTGTCGTTCTAAATGTCAGATCTCAAAATGTTTGATTGAAGCGATATGCAGGCTCGCTTGAGACGTGTGGACTGTGCTTCCTTCTCATTCTGTCTCTCAAGGTTTCAAGTTCGTCCCTCGGTATCACAAGGAACCTACAAGTTCCTTCATGAAGCATTGTGGATCGAATTTTTCCGTCATGACACCAATGTTGCAGTGTCGAGTAGGAAATGCTTAGCTCCTTGGCGGCGTCCAGAACCCTCAGCCCCTCTTTCCCGATGCGCTCAGATCTGTTCTTTTCTTTTGCAAGTTCTCCTCTGAGCTTCTCTACCGCGTCAGTGGTTATGTAGCGCCATGACAGAGCAAATCCTCGACTTTCCACTGGTCCTCTCAGACACGTGAGCCTATTCTGGCTAACGCACCTTCGTACAATGTATTCGCTGACATCTAACATCTTAGCGACTTGTCCTACCGTGTGGTATGAGGCACGGTTTCTTTGAATCTCGCCGACTCTTTCCAACCACTTCCTCACCTTCCATGAGTAGTTGACTATTCCAGAGTTCAAAAGAGCTAGTATACCTGATTTTCGTATACACAACTTGGTTTCATTTCGGCCGGGGCGAAGCCTAATCCCGATGCTGTACTCATCCGAAGTCATTGAAGTGACAAGAGTCCTTATGTAGTCGATGAGGAAAAGGAGTTTAGATTGACTGAAGGACCAATTCCACTTTTGCACAGAGCCCAACATGCACTGTTTCTTTTGGACCCGCACCTCGCAGGAGCCGTCTCCATCGAGAAGACCAGCAAGGAAGGGAATGCCATTCTCAACATCAAACAAGCGATTATCAGAGAAGAAACGATCTCTCGCCGAGTTGTCATTCAACAAGCGCTCTTTTTTCGGGAGGAACGCAAAAAGGGCTTTAGACTCAAACTTAAGGATCCACATGCATCCAGCTTCCCAGTAAATGTGGGGGGACACTCCGATCAACTTCTTTAGTAACGCGACGACCTTTTCAGCTATCTCTAACTGGTCGCCTTGGAGGAAGAACTTGATACGGTGGCTGACATAAGTTCGATCCTTCCTCCTCGAATAGTATACGCATCCGTCGGCTAGGAATAACCCTAGTAGATAAGATCGCTCCTCAGCGGATACCGCATCCAAGTTCAATTCATGGAGACTGGACATATGGCTTCATCATGTGCCTAACTATCTACCTACCAAGTGGTATATTTTGATACCACATATATAATTATTGGTATCTTGGTAGGTATACAGATATATCCAAGACAAACTCATGTTATTAGACGCCCGTGGAGCAAGTGGTGAACCATGAAGAAAGAAAATACAACGACTCTCACAAGGGCCTCACCGAATAGCAACTCACTAAAAACCACAATCCCTATCTTCATCACAAGGCAACTGAACCTGAAGGAAAAAGACCAGCTCATCTGGGAACTAAAACCGACAGAAGAAGAAAAGCTCATAATCACGGCAACCCCAAAGAAGAAAGAGTGACAACGCGCCCGATGCATGAGTGTCCTTTTTCCCAGATGTCTGCCTACCTTGCTCGTCAACCGCCTCAATTGCCCTTCCATTTGGAATCCCGCATGTTTTCAAGAACAGTGAGAACAGCGCAAGGGTAAGACAGCTAGTCTTGATGAGAATAAAACGTAAGTCGATTGCCATGTTGTATCTTCTTGACTGAAATAACTTCTTTAACTCTTTCTTCTTGCCTGAAAAGTTGTGTACATGTGTTTGGTCTTTGCGAATCCCAATTTTTCATACGTTCTAAGTGCTGCAACATTGTCTTTTGAGACGTAGAGAAATGGAGTTTTCCCTTGGTCGAGTAGCTTTTCTGTTAGCGTTGAGCAAACAGATTTTGCGTAGCCCTTTCCCCTCTTGTCCTCTGCTGTATATACGCCTCTAATCACAGCAAGCTCTTCGAGAGTGCGGGAAGAAGCAAAAGCCACTAACCTATCTCCTTCATAAACTCCGTATGCTAACCCTTGAAGCATTTCTTCTGCCGTTGAAGTCTCTATGTTCAGGAGCATTGCAACCGATTTTCTGTGTCTTTCGTTGAGCTTCACCACTTCATATTCTTTGATTGGTTTGAACTCTTCTTTATCAAGTTTCATTATCAAGAGAGTTCTAATCTTGCTGGCAGGCCAATCTATCAGAGTCTTATCTGCTGGTTCTATTATGTAATAGTATCTTTCCACTGCTATGAGATGGGCGGGCTCGATGTTGAAGTTGAGTTCAGTTGATTTCACGTTCTTCAATAAAGGGCTGGCACACTTCGCGTCTCCACGGACGTGAACACTTCTTTTGTCAAATTCAAATGCGTAGCCGACGACTTTTCTCTTGGAGGAGGCTACCCAGACAATTGACTTTTCTCTAAAATACTTCAAATCGTAGAGCGTGTAGAAATGATGTATTCTGTCTTGGTTTAAGTATTGAAGTAGCTCGTCCTCATTTTGTTCTCTTAATGGTTCAATGCTTAGCTCGTTTTTCAAATCAAAAGCCTCCTCTCGTCCAGGATGTCACGTTACTCATTATCAGGAACATAAATAGATTGGCAACTAGCTATTTATGGTTGAAAGTTACCTCAAGGAATCCGAGGAGGCAGGAAACACGAAAGCAGCACAAATCAACAAGTATGGCGGCAGTGAGGTAGTCGAGATAAACAAAGATGCGCCTAAACCGACTTTGTCTGCAGGCAAAATCCTCATAGAAATGTATGCGGCTGGAGTGAACCCCGTCGACTGGAAGATCCGCGAAGGCTACATGCGACAAATGGCTATACAATTCCCAATGACCTTAGGAGGAGACTTCTCGGGAGCAGTCTCGGATATTGGAACTGGAGTTACTGGTTTCAAGATGTGGACTTTTCCTAAGCGTAGTGCAATCGCTATGAAAAGTAAGTGCTGGGAGAATTGAAATCTCCAAGAATCTACCAACCAAACAAACCGGTCACCCTCAGACTCTTTTAGGCTAACGTACTCTCCTGTATCGCTCAAAGGGTAACACCCCGAACCTGAAGTTTGCTCGATGTAGGTAATGTGATCATAATTTTCGAGTCTATCAGATTTCTTTGAATATTACTCTTATTGTCTTGATTTCGTAGGGTAATGCAGCTAGTTCGGCGCTTTTCCTATAGAAGGTTAGCGCCTTTGTGTTCTCTTCAAGCAGATTTGTTTCCCAGCACTCCTTGATTTCTCTATAGAATTCTATTGTGAAGGTTCTTTCCTTTCCTTCCGCTTCGTATACTCGGATTATGATTCCTTTCTCATCGTTGGCTCTTTTCAGCGCAGTGAGAACCATGTTTGAGCCTTCGATCTTCATGAAGCTCATCTCTCTCGGAAGAAAAGCCGAGTGTCTAGAAGTAATGACTGGAATCAGAGGGAACGCGATATCTGGTCCATGTCTGTATGCCTTTGACATGCGCCATCCGCCCACGTGTGGGGTTAAGGAGAAGTTTAGGGTGTGAGTCCCCTTCTGTCTATATCTTGTTCCGTAGAAGAAGCTGTTCTCACTGTCCATTGACCACAGCATCACTGCAGCCGTAGTCATTGTAAAATCAAAGCATGGCCAATTGGTAGAAAGGGTTGCACCGCCACCGCTGTCAGTCATGTCTACCCAGTGCTGAACGCCCCTAACCTTGAACTGTACGGGATCCGTGGGTTTGACCCAGAAACCAGGGGCAACGTCTGTCAAATTTACTGCACCATACGGAACGTTGACAACTGTGCTGGTTGCACTTTCAAGATTCAGCGGGAACATTAGCATCACAGCAACGAAGTTCTTGCCTGACCATTCGATGGTTGTTCTCAAGTCTATCCGACTTAGCCTGTCATAAACCGTGATCTCCTGCCGTTTGATAGAGTCTATGAATTTGCCTTCAACCAGTATGGTTGCCTTGACTGGTCCGTCCTCGATTACGGTGACAGTGCTCGGATTATCTCCAGCTCTGAAGATCTCACCAGTCGGACCAGCTGTTATTAGGTCAGTGGCTCTGTCCAGCACAGTAGGAACCCTTTTTACGCTCAGCTTCAGCCCTAGCCCGAAGAGTTCGTTTAACATGAACTTGAATTTCATTGGCCCAAGCGAGCATTCTCTTTCGCCTCCGATCTCAACTCCTCTCTCCTTGTCAATGAATCCAGCTATTCCCCTGCCCTTAGGATCAATCTCAATTCTAAAGAATCTATTTTCAAGTACGTTCTTCTCGGCGGCAAGTAGGGACTCAACCCGTTGAGAAGATTCATTGAAGTTGATGAAATATGTCTTGTAGCCTGCTGGAGGGACAGCTTCAGCGACGAAACATATACGAATCTTTTTCTTTTCTTGTTCCCCTGCAATTGCGGTTGCTTGTGATGGTACGTACTCTTCGTCCTCAGAGCGAACCTGCGTCTTCGCTGGGTCTGCTTCATTGTCGATCTCAAATTCGACTATGTCAGTCCTCTCCCAAGGCAATTGGTTGAACACTACTAGGGGAATCTCACTTGAGTTAGAGGATGTCGTGTCTACTTTGGAGGAAATATTCTCGAGGGCCTTCTCCAGTTGTTTCACCGATAGGGTCGCGGCCTGCTTTATGTATCTCAGCTTCTCCTCGTCGCAGAACTCCCCATGTGCACTTGGATCTTTTCCGCCCCAGTTGTGATCAGACGTTAATAGGATTAGGTGCCAAGCCTCCTGTAGATCCTTGAAGCTGTGCTCACTGCCTAGGAGGCTGCTTATTGCCGTGAACTCTTCAGCGGAGAAGATCACGTTCTGGATTCTTCTGAGTCTCCTAACGATTTCTGCTTCTACTGCTGCAACACCAACCCATTGGTTGGGCATATCTCCTGTTATTAGAGGGATTCCTCTCTCATTTTCGACGGAGGATAGGAATTCCTGAGTTGTTCCGAGTTTGAGGTTCGGGCTTCCTATTTTCTCGTTCCATGCATTGATTATTTCGAGCAACTCCAAGTTTGGATGAGTCCAATCGTCTCCATCTGGGATCATCAATTTGCTTATGTTGTAGCTCTTTTTAGCCTTTTCAAGCTCCGCTGGCAATCTGCTTAGTGTCTCTTCAGGCGAATACCCGAGGAGAGAATGGTGAGACCATGAATATTCGGCCAGATATGTCAGCACAGACGAACCATCTGGGCTGACCCAGTAGAATATCGATTGAGGACCTCGCGAGACCTTGAAGTACCTTATACCTGCTTTCTTTAGAAGTTGAGGCATCTGAAGAGTATGTCCAGGTGTATCCTCTTCGTAAGCCAGCTTAGTATCATAGCCGTAGGTTTGCTTGAGCCATGATTTACCAAAGTAAATGTTCCTTGCGATGCATTCGTCAAAGCAGTAGTCCACAGTCGGATGGATGTATGTGCCTCCAACCTCTAACTCGCCTGTTTTGATGAGTTCATCGATTTTGTCCGCTCGTTCAGGGTGCCTCTTTACGTACTCGCTGAGAGGATAAACGTTCTCCAGAGAGAAACAGAATTCTGGATGCTCCTCGCACGTCTTCACAACGTCGTCGATTATTTCCAGATTTCTTTCAAGGCACTCTCTGGGGGTTCCTCCCCAGCTAATATCCATATGTGAGTGATTGACAAAATAGACGTGGTCAAATCCAGCTCTTCCTTTCTTTTCACGCTTCTCGTTGTCTACTCCAGTGGTCATCGACAGCAGAAGCCCCCTAAACAGCTATCTTCAAAGTTCAACAGTATCAGCTTCCTCCTCTATACGTGAGAAGTTCGTCCCACTTCGGTGAATTC
>JAHPYV010000252.1 GCA_019058495.1 Promethearchaeati archaeon | reverse complement strand
TGTGTATTATTGGAGTGGCATGGAGTGAAGAGGCGCTCCTAGCAACTCTTTATGTTAAGATGATTTCGTGCGTTAACATCAGCATTGATACTCGTGCGGTATGGGCTAAGGAAACGAGAGTACTATCCAAACCATTAGTCGAGCTAACAAAAGCTTGACACATTCTTTCCCGTCACCCGAAAATTAACAGGCAGGACAATCACCCAGCAAGCTAGCAGAGCCGCAATAATGCTTTCTCACGCGATGCTTGAAGGGAAGCCGTCTTTTTCCTCTTTTCCCCTAAACCAACCTTTTAAACCTCCCTTTCTAGGGTTTTGTTAACTTGCCGTGGGACAGGGAAGAGTGTTAACCGCCGTGCGTTGGCACTGCCTCTATTCCTTCGATCCCCTCTGTGCGCAACAGGATCCTATGCTGTAACAAAGGACGAATCAGTTTGAAGGTAATGGAAACGTTTGCCAAATGAAGCCTTCGTTAGGGATATGTGAATGAGACCTTGAACGGGACCGCGACAACGATCAGACCCGGAACCGAGTCTGGTGATGTGATGTAGGATGTTCTTACAACTATCAACCCACTGAACGTCAAGCTGAATCTACTTTGGTTGAGGGCTGACAAGACGGTGCTTAGAACGCCGCCCTCAATCTCCGTCCAATTCCAATAAACGGAAAGAATAAGATCACTATAACTGTTAGTCTGGTGAGCCCTGACGGTCTCTCCGTGAAATATGTAGCGCATTCCGTTGTAATCATTACTAGGGAAGCAGTCGTATGTTCCAGGAACCATCCTCGTACCATTGACTACGATATCGAACGACTCCATCTCGAACGCGGGTGTGTCTATGTCTGTTGGATTGTGGATAGATAAATTCAACACCGCGTTAGTGGAGTTTGCTTCTAGTGAAATAATTTGGTAGACGCCTCTAACTTGAATTCCAAGTTGCAGGCTGCTAATCGGCATTTTTACGGTGTAAGCCCAAAATCCACCAAAGACAACCAGCATGACCAGCACTACTACAGATGCTTTGAGCTGCCTTTGCTGCCCTCTACCGTAGGACCGAATTCCTAGCCCCAAGGCTAACAGCATCACGGTGCTGATTGGAGTAAAGCTACAAACTGAGTAGTAGTTAAGGTGATTGGGTATGTTAGCACCCCAGGGCACTAACGTCACGACTGCAAGACCAAAGCATAACAGGCTAAGGAAGAAGCTTAACCTCAGCTTCACCGATCCTTTCGCAATGTGCGGTCTCTCCTTGGAAAGCCGTTTTTGATCGCCCAAGCCCGTCCCACTCTCCCTACGCTCTCTCCTCCAAGCAACAGTGTATTCGCAAGCAAATATGAACTTTCTTCGCTACCGTTTGCCTAATCCCATGACGGTTGATACCCCCACCTGTCCCACGCCAACTTAACATATCTACCGTCGCAACTCTTATTAGGTCTACCAGATTGATTCTCTCTGCAAAAGAAAAACTTTTATATTCCACATGTTTATTGCATACATTCGCTTTACTCCAGAATGTTAATTCTAAGGTGAAGCACAAGGCACCACGCCAAGTTGCGCACCCCTAACAGATCACGATCATGAAACGGAACCCAATATCTTCACCGCGCTTTGGAGGCTATTTGAACCTTGGGAAGATACAAGCAAGTAGACGAAATAGTCAAACTCATGAATGAACGAAGCCGAATAAGAAACACAAGCATAATCGCACACGTAGATCACGGCAAGACAACACTATCTGACAGCTTGCTAGCTGCAGCTGGAATAATCAGCGAAGAAACCGCAGGCAAGAAACTATTCTTGGACTCATGGGAACTCGAACAAAAACGCCAGATGACTGTCTTCGCAAGCAACATCTCCCTTGCCCACACATACAAGAATGTTGAATACCTGATCAACCTAATTGACACTCCCGGGCACATAGACTTCTCAGGCGCGGTTACACGTTCACTCAGAGCAGTCGACGGCGCACTCGTAGTAGTGGACGCCGTAGAAGGCCCAATGACACAAACAGAGACTGTCCTAATGCAAGCCCTAAGAGAACGAGTAAAACCACTCCTCTTCATAAACAAAGTTGACCGACTCATAAAAGAGATCAGACTCACCCCACAGACCATACAAGAGAAATTCGCCAAGATCATCAGAAAAGTGAACGTCTTAATTGAGAAATACGCTCCCGCAGAACACAAGAAAGACTGGCAAGTCCAAGTGGAAGACGGCAGAGTCGCATTCGGCGCAGCCCTCTACAAGTGGGGAACAAACCTCACCCACATGCAAGCAAACAAAATAACATTCAAAGAAATCATAGACGCCCACAAAGAAGGAGGAAACATAGAGGAACTAGCGAAGCGCTCACCCCTACAAGAAACCGTATTGGACATGTTCATAGAACACCTACCAAACCCACTCGAAGCACAATCCTACAGAGCACCAGTAATATGGCCAGGCGACCTCGGCAGCGAAGTAGGAAAATCCGTCGTCAACGTAGACGCAAACGGACCACTACTAATGTGCATATCAACAATAGAAGTAGACCCACACAGCGGCGTAATAGCCATAGGAAGAGTCTTCAGCGGAACAGTAGAAAAAGGAAAACCATGCAGACTCGTCACATACCACGGAGACGGAACAATACAACAAGTCTACATGTCAATGGCAGCCGACCGCGTAATAGTCGACAAAATCCCAGCAGGAAACATCGCCGCCATCGCCGGAATAACAGGAATCCGAGTAGGCGAAACCATCGCAGAACAAGGCAAAGACATACAACCATTCGAAGGCCTCCGCTACGTATCAGACCCAGTAGTCACAGTCGCAGTAGAACCAACAGACATCAAAGACCTACCAAAATTCGACAAAGTCATAAGAAAACTAACACTCGAAGACCCCAACCTCAGATTCACAATGAACAAAGAATCAGGCGAATACCTACTAAGCGGAATGGGCGAACTACACCTCGAAATAACCGCATACAGAATGCAAGAAGCCGGACTAAAAGTCAACACCTCAAAACCCATAGTCATATACAGAGAAACCATAACCAAAAACTACGAAGGAAGACCCATCCTCGGCAAATCACCCAACAAACACAACAGATGCTGGATCACAATCGAAAAACTCCCCGACGAAATCATACAAGCCATCAAAGAAGAAAAAATAACCGACATGCAAAACAAAGACGAACGACACCAAATCCTAATGAAACAATACCACTGGCCAAGCGACGAATCACGCAACGTCATAGCAGTAGAAGACACCAACATCCTAGCCAACAAAGTCAAAGGAAGACAATACGTCGAAGAAGTCATAGAACAAGTCAAAGCAGGCTTCAGAGACGCCGTAGACGACTCAGTCCTCACCAAAGAACACGCCTACGGACTCAAAATAAACATCACCGACCTAGAGCTCCACGAGGACCCTGTACATCGTGGCCCGGCCCAGATCTTGCCTATGACTTGG
>JAHPYV010000003.1 GCA_019058495.1 Promethearchaeati archaeon | reverse complement strand
ACCCCGTGGAGCTTTACTGCAGCTTGGCGCTGGGGTGCGGTTGCGGTTGCAGAGTGTAGTCGGGAGCCGTTAATACCAGTCTTTTCGGGGACTGGCTAGGCGACAATGCCACACCGACCTTCCATGACTGTATCCCTAACCGGGGGAAACCTCGAGACAACGCTTGGTGGGCAGTTCGGCTGGGGCGGCACGCCCTTGAAAAGGTATCAAGGGTGCCCAAAGGTCGGCTCAACCGAGACAGAAACTCGGCGTAGAGGGCAAGGCCAAAAGCCGGCTTGACTGAATCCTGAAAAGCAAAGGATGCAGAAGCGAAAGCTGGGCCTAGCGATCCTTCATGTCCTCCTCGGTGGGGGCTGGAGGTGACAGAAAAGTTACCCCGGGGATAACAGAGTCGTCGCGGGCAAGAGCCCATATCGACCCCGCGGCTTGCTTCCTCGATGTCGGCTCTTCCCATCCTGGAGGTGCAGCAGCCTCCAAGGGTAGGGCTGTACGCCCGTTAAAGGGGAACGTGAGCTGGGTTTAGACCGTCGTGAGACAGGTCGGGTTTTATCTCTTGGGGGTGCAGGGTCGCCTGAAGGTAAGGTACCCTCAGTACGAGAGGGCTGGAGTGCTTTGCGCACCTGCTCCGTAAAAGGAACGGGGTGCCGTGGCCTCTGGTGTACCGGTTGTCCGAGCGGGCAACGCCGGGCAGCTAAGCCGCAAGCGATAAGGGCTGAAAGCATCTAAGCCCGAAGCGCAACCTGAAAAGAGGCGACCATTCCGCAGTTCCTGGCTTGAAGCCAAACCGGGACCCGTGAGGGTCACGGATACTGTGGACGAGGGCTCCGGAAGAAGACCGGGTTGATAGGGCAGCGGTGTACGCCTCAAGCTTCGGCGAGAGGTTCAGCCGGCTGCTACTAATCGCTCGAGCGTGCAGGCCTGAAAGTCCTCAGTCCGGGTGAAATTGGGTTCCTCGCATGCAAAGCTGTTGGAGCCATATGCATGGCTTAGTACGTTTTTGGCGCGATTAGGTGAAATTGTGAAAGGCATGTGACTGACTTTCGACGGAAATTCTTATTTGTTAAGCTACAACTAGTGTTCTCAGAGTCAGGATGTGGGAGCGCGGCTGCCGGTGCCTCTCCTTCTCAAATGGAAGGAAGGTGCTGAGGAAGGTCTCCCCTCCACCAGACAACGGTGCGGCGAAAGCCGCGGGGTGAGAACCTCGCTCCAGGATCAGAAACGACACGTCCACGTTTGAGATGACTATGATGCGGTTGAAGAGACACGTCAAAGATGCCTCTGAGTAGGGGTCTCGGTAACTTGACCCAGTAACCCGTTGAGGATCTATGTGGGAACGGTGAAACGGCCTGTCACCGTGGAGAAAGCCCAAATAGGCTGTGGATGATGTGTCTGGCTGAACCAGCGGGTAGGGCGAGTAGCTAAATGCCGCAAAGGGTAGTTTGGCGACAAACTGCCTCGAACAAAAGGGGGCCTACTTCCCACACCTGGCTCCACTGTATTCAAGTCATCAGGTTTCTCTTTCCAAGTCTATTTGACGCCTATGCGGTGCCTTCTTTTGATAGTTGACGAAGTATCTTGATGTTCTCAAAATCGTCCCGGATTTCGTTTATGGGAGTCTCCATAATAAAAGGCAGTTCTCTCAGGTTCTTGTCATGCACAATTGCCCTGAATCCCACTTCGCCTATTCTGCCTAGACCGATGTGCTCGTGCCTATCAAGCTTCGAGTTCAGATCACCTTTTGAATCGTTCGCGTGGACAACTCTGACTCTTTTGATGCCAATCAATTGGTCTAGTTTGTCAATAGTCTTTTTGACAGCATCCTCATTTCTCAGATCATAGCCTGCCGCAAATGCATGACACGTGTCAAAACAAACTCCTACTCTCTTCTTGTGATGTTCTATGCCATCGACTACTATCTGAATTTCCTCGAAGGTTGAACACATGCTGTTTCTCGTTCCAGCTGTATTCTCGAGGAGAAGCATTGTTTCGTTATCTACTTTCGACAAAGCAGAATCCAACGCGCTAAGTATGTTCTTGAGTCCTGTCTCGTATCCTCTCCCGGTATGACTTCCCAAATGAGTCACAAGGAACGGTATCTTCAGTTTCCCACATCTTTCCAGCTCTGTTATTAAAGCATAAAGAGACTTCCTGTATATTGCTCTCCGCGGCGAAGCGAGGTTCGGAAGGTAAGGCATATGAGCAACAACAGGATCGATTCCAGCTTTTGCAACTTTGTCCACAAAAATCGATGCCGCGTCTTCAGTTAAAGGCTTTAGCCTCCAGCCCCTAGGATTTCTAGTGAAAATCTGGAATGTATCACAGGTTCTCTCCAATGCCCGATCGACTGCCTTGTATATTGCTCCCACGATAGATACATGAACTCCGATACGCGCCAATTCATACCACTTTCCCTTGTGCGCCAGACCGATTGAGAAACCTGGAAGCAATGTATGTCTCTTTCCGTATTCTTTGTACTAAGCATGGAGAGTTGGATTTCTTGTCATTGTTGTGGAGGTCTATGACTTGATCTGGTTAAGTTGTAAGAAGTTTTGACCCCATTTAAACTTGGCAAGGATCTCGTGTGCTTGTTCAGAGAATCCACATATGATTAAAGCACCTGCGAATGCTTCAACTGTACTCAGCTTGTTCTTCACATTGTAGTTGATTGAGTTGCCCGCGAGCATTTCGGGGAGCCTTCTCCTCTGAGCTCTTATTTTACTTGTAAATAGCTGTTCTGCATTCTCCCACGAACAATCGATCGCAACTAGTCCATGCAAGAGCACATTCGTTCGGTCTTCATACGTTATTGTTGTATTTGAAAACGGATCCAGTACGATAGCATTTCTAGGTATGAAAGAGAGTCTCTGGATGCGCTTAGCTAATCCCAGCCTCAGCAGCTTTGTTGCCGTGCATTTCTTGGGGTCACACTGTGCGGTGTGATACACATACAGTCCAGGTTTGCCACTTATTCCATTGGACTTATTCAACTTCTCAGGGCTCCTCTTGCTTCCTAGTTAGACGCTCCATTGTTGCTGCTACCATCAGCGGGAAGGCTATTGTGACATCAGCAATTACATCAACCCACTCGGCTTCTGGCTTCACCTTCCCCCATGATTGAGCTTCTTGGAGTGAAGCCCCACTCAGTCCGCCGGGTTCAGGTCTATCCATTGTAATTTGTATGGCATAGTCTAGGGCCCTGCCCGTCAACATAGCTGCTTGAAGAGTGTAATTCTTAGGTACACCACCTCCAAGAAACACAGCACCAACTTTCTTAGTTTCATAGTATGTGTCAATCATTTTTTGCAGATCTTTGCGCAGATCTATTTTCAACTCGTTTTGCTGAGAAAACATCCAGATATGAAGACCAAGTATCGAATCGAATATTCCAGGACAGAAAATCATAACCTCATTTTTTGCCGCTGTTTTTAAGATGGATTCATCGTCATTTAGCATCATCCCTATCTCACGCATTAATTCATAAGAGCCTAATCCATCTCTGCGCTTCTCTTCGTCTATGGCAGAAAAACAATCTTTTATCTTGGTCTCAAATCCCTCAAAAGCTTCATCTCTGACAAAGGCATCGAAAATTCTGTTTATCCCAATCTCTCTGAGCGCGGCATCACCAACGGATGCGATGCCCTTCTCGTGTCTCCAGCCGAATGCCTCAACCAATTCATGTGTAATATTAGCGCCAGTCAAAACCAATGCATCAACCATTCTATTCGCGACTAGATCCCTAAGGATCTTACGCATCCCTCCAGGAATAAGGGCGCCCGCGACACCGACAAGTTTGAAAACCTCATTTTCGGATACAATTCTCTGATAGATCTCGACAGCTTTGTAGAGTCTTCCGGCACCAAATACGCCTGCTTTTCCCATTTCATCCACTAATTCGCCTACGCTCATGCCTGCGTGGACCCTCATCTGCTCAATATAATTCCTCTCCAAGAGAGCTTCACCACCAGTTGAAACTTACCCGGAAACATGCTAGACCCATGTGTCAATGTGATGTAGAATAATTGATTTGCAAAGTAGATATTAGTTTAGTTTCACGTCAGACAAGCTACAAGAACAGATATGATACCTCAGTCATCAAAGATATTGAGAATAGACGTTACCAAAGCGCAGCATGAAAAGAACATGGTAGCGGGGGATGGATTTGTTCCCTGGGGGCGTTAATCCCCCAGATTTGAACCATCGATCTCAGGGTATCTCAGCAGAGATTCCTATGAGCCGTCCGCAGGATCATATTGGCAGATCCTACTGCGGGATCTCCTGAATTGGCCACCCACCCCTTCTGTTGAAGGAGGAAGGATGCCTACCCTACCCCGCTTTTGCTAATACGAATTATCATCTGACAATTCTGACTTGTTACTCTTATATTTTTCTCCTTGTGGTATTGTCCACTCGTTCATCGAAGGATCTCTATGAAAGGTATTCTGCCAGTTTTGCTTTGGTCGTTGCCATCCGTAGTTTGGTATGGACTTATTGCTCTGCTTCTGACGAGGAAGGTTGTAAAGAGAATTGCCAATGATGGTGCACTCGGTCAACAATAATTGAGTGGACCGGGTGGGATTTGAACCCACGACCTCCGGCTTGCAAAGCCGGCGCAAACTTCCAGTCTGTGCTACCGGCCCACCATCCAAACTTGTCCTTTGACACCCTTGACAACTGAGGGCCGGGAGCGGGATTCGAACCCGCGTCGAGGGCTCCACAGGCCCCTAGGCTATCCAGGCTCATGGGACGCTTCCCAACAGCGCATAGCCGCGAAGCGTAATCCCATCCCGGCCGCTTTCGTCTTTAACTGTAGGTGAGGATTACAGATTTTAACGTTTTTCTTATAAAACCTTTGACTTAGTGAGAGTATCAGCAATCTCCTCTGATGATGACAAAGAAGTTCCTGGATAGAGTCCACGTCTCTAGTTATAGTGTTGGACTGATCTTAATGAGGACCGTTGGTATACTGTCCAAGAATTCGCGCCTTAGGTGCGGTACGCGCGGGCGAAAGGGGTTATTAATAAAAAGGATTTAGGAGAGGAGTTCCTTGCTCACTTGAAGAGACTCTGCAGAACTACTGCAGAGGTAAATAGAGCTCGGTTGCCTCCCACATAATAGGCTATTCTAAGGGTTTCGATAATCTCCTCCCGCGTGGCGCCCAGTTTTATTGCCCTTTGACCCAAGGATGTGGCACCCTGATTAGCTCCATGCTCCACATCAATGGCCATAGCTATTAGCAGCTTGACCTTCTGAGACAGTGCTCCCTCAGAAAGCGCAGAGTGCTGTATATTCTCGAAGCACTCAATCACTTTCGGATCAAATTTCTTATAGATTTCCAAAGGACTTGCAGACACGAGATCACCCAGTGTAACAGTAGTTAGTCAATGAAATAAAACCTTGTGTACTAATTTGTTTGCAAGCGCGTGCTGATGAGTAGGTCCTTTGTGGTTGCACGTGAGACAGAATTCCATATGATACTCTCGCCGAAAGACAAGATGCAGGTTTGCTTGGCTGTGGTGCGGGGGGTGGGCTTCGAACCCACGCAGGCCTACGCCGATAGGTCCTAAGCATAGGTCACGTTAGAACGTGTCTACCTCCTTTGACCAGGCTCGGACACCCCCGCAAGCATACTAATGATTAATCTTGTGCTTCCTTTAAAAACAATTTCCCTCTCACCTTTTATGCCGTTCTCGCCAGCCTTCGATTTGTAGCCAATGAGAACCACCGTGCCAAAAGGGTGCTGCAGGTTATTGTCGTAGGACCACCCCATATTTACGCTCAGTCGCCTTTTGACAGAAGTTTCCTTTCTAATGAGAAACCTTTTTAGTTCTGCTCTTAGTAAGAGTTCACATGCTAACTAAACGAATAGTATCAGAATTGGAGAGTGGCAATATTTGCCTGGCAAAGACACAAAAGTTGATTTGAATGTTAAGGGAAAAGAGTATCCTCCTGTTAAGTTCAAAGTTGAGAAGTCGCATATAGCTGCCTTTGCGCAAGCTGTCGAAGACCCTAACAAACTCTACACCGACGATAAATACGCTGCAAAAACGAAGTACAAGGGAATAATCGCCCCGCCAACCTACCCTGTGTGCTTCGGTGGTCCATTGGAAGCTGGTAAACAACCGCCTACACCCCTCGTCCAAGTTGCCTTGGACGCTAAGATAAATGTTGGAATAATGGTTCACGGAGAGCAGGAATTCGAATACTTTACCCCTGTGCGCCCTGGAGATGATATAACCTCGGTTGCAAAAATATCTAATGTAGAACATAAGCCGCGCAAAGACGGCAGCAAACGCGGGATAGTCACAATCGAAGTCACGTCCAAGAATCAAAAAGGAGAGAAAGTCGCCGTTTCACATGTTGTTTTAATAGAAAGGTAGCTCTAGTGAGGAAGTGATAAAGAACATGAGTAGTCAAGCTAGTTATGATAAGATCAAAGTTGGAGACAGTATTCCCCCACTTGCAAAGGGACCATTGACGAAGGAATGGATTAGAAAGTACGCAGACGCTTCAGGGGATCACAATCCGATCCATATTGATGACAAGTATGCTACTGCATTTGGTCTTCCTGGCGTTATAGCACACGGAATGCTCAACATGGGGTTCGTTGCTCAACATGTGGCTAGCTGGGCTGGACTCGAGGGCTCTCTGAAGAGAATAAAGGTACGGTTTGGAGCAATTGTTAAGCCTGGCGACACAGTGACCTGTAAGGGCAAGGTAAAGGATAAGAAGATCGAAGGCGGTAGGAAGACGGTTTTCTGCGAGCTTTGGGCCGAAAATCAGAAAGGTGAACAAGTGATTACTGGAGAAGCTGACGTGGTTTTCGCATAGCCGATGAATGGCACGGAAACTAGATCCGAGACCAAACACCAACTCCCCTTTTTTGATTCCTGACATGCATCAAAACCACTGATCGAGACCAGTAGGCTTTGGGGTTCTTGCTACTTCTTCGATTCTTTTGAGTGCTACTTGGACTCGTTCAAGAGAAAAGTCATGCTCGTCTACTAATAGTCGTACGACCTTCTCCTTATCAATTCGCCCGTATTTCAGTTCGTAATCATCCACTACCTTAGGATTTAGGAATATCCCCCGCACTTCGTCATAAGGTGCATCGACGGGTAAGTTTTTCTCTTTTAACACACGTTCAGCGCTCCCATAGTTCTTGACAAGTTTCAACGCCGTTTTAGGACCGATGCCTTTTATTCCCGGGTTGAAGTCCGTACCAAGGATCAGTGCTATCTCAATTAGTTGTTCTCTTGTTACGCCGAGAGTCTTCAACGACTCTGCCGAATCGACCAGTTCCGGTTCAATCTTGACATAAATGTTCTTACTGGGCAACTTTCTTCTTCCACTTATCACTATGTTTCTGACCAACCTGGGAGAGCCGAACAGAATAGAGTCGTAGTCTTGGCTCCCTGTACTCCATGCATCGCCTTTGTTGGTCATATATGCAGCTTGAGCTTCACCTTCAGAAGGTGCCCTAATCCATGGAACTCCAAGATAGTCTAGAAGGTCTTTGCTTTCCTGGATCATCTTGTCAGTCAGTTTCAATGCAAATTGGGCGTATTTTCTTGCTGCAACAATGTCGCCAGCGCTTAGAGCCTCCTCCCACTTTACTTTCGCCGCCTCTCTCATCTCCCGGCGCTCTTTGATTGTGTCCTTCTTCAAGATAGGTGGCTCGCCGTCAAAGACGAATATTGGCTTAATGTTTGATTCAATCAGGTTTATGGTCCGATAAAAGAGTCCACTGAGGTGTGATGTAATTCTCTTCTTCCCATCCATTAGAGGAGTCCCATCAGGTTGCCTGACGACGCTTAAGAAAGCATAGAGATAATTCAAAGCGTCAATAGTTAAGGTTCGACCGCTCAGCTCTTCCATACTCACTTTCTTCTTTAGAATTAGATCCCCTAGATTCTGCACTCCCAACCAGCCTGTCACCACGGTATATGCTACTGAACTGAGAGCTATACCCTTTTCTCAGGTGCATTGTGAAGGCATTAGTCTTCACTGACTGCAAGAAACTCCGCACCAGGCTTAATCACTTCAACGCGTCTTTTTGTCTTTGTTATTCTGGACACGTGAATTACTCCATTAATTTCAAGGTCCATCAAAGCTTTGTTTATCGCTGACGGCGAAAGCTCTCCACATTCTTTCTCTATTATGGCCTCCATTTCATTATCTAATATAACACCTTGGTGCTTAGCTAATATGGCCAAGATTACGTTCCTGAGAGGGAGAGCATTCCAAACCTTCTGTTCCATTTGAGTTGTCCACCTCTTCTCGCATCATCCATGTATCATATGACTGATTCGGGCTGACCGGGCCATTGTCTCCTCAAAAAATCAGCGAATGATTCATATCTTCGCACTATTTCGGGTGTGACAGTTGGGTGTATTCTCTTCATCGATAGCTCGAAATGACTGGATCTGACTCTGATGCTCTTTTCTCTTATGGCAAAGATAGCTGCTTCCCTGCATAGATTCTCAAGGTCAGCTCCTATGTATCCATCTGTCTCTATTGATATCCTCTTGAGGTCAACATCTTCCCCTAGTGGTACATTCCGTGTGTAAATCATTAGTATTTCAAGTCTCTCATTCGCGCTTGGCGGTGGTACATATATCATTCGGTCGATTCTCCCAGGTCTTAACAAAGCAGGGTCGAGAACGTCAGGACGATTCGTGGCGCATATAAGAGCAACGTTCTCTATGGTCGCCAGCTCATCCATCTCGGTGAGAAGTTGGCTTACGACCCGTTCAGGTACATTCGAATCATTTGTAACATATTCTCTTCTTCTGGCTATAGAATCGAGTTCATCTATGAAAATCAGCGCCGGTGCCGCTGATCTGGCCTTCCTGAATATTTCACGAATAGCCTTTTCGGATTCTCCGACCCACTTGCTTATGACCTCAGGTCCTCTAATAGTGAGGAAGTTGACCTCACTTTCGGTCGCGGCAGCCTTTGCCAACAGAGTCTTTCCACAACCCGGAGGACCAAACAGAAGGGCACTTCTTGGAGGCTTTACACCCATCTTCCTAAATTCTGCTGTCTTTTTTAAGGGCCACTCAACAACTTCCAATAGTTCTTGCTTTACCGAACCGAGACCTCCAATGTCACCCCAATGAACAGAAGGTATTTCAACAAGAATTTCCCTCAGAGCTGAAGGCTGTATTTCTCTCAGAGCTTCATCAAAGTCTCTCATCGAGATCTTGAGATTATCCATTATCTCGCTCGGTATGCTCTCCTCTTCAAACACCATTGATGGAATGCGGCGACGAAGAGAATGCATGGCTGCTTCCCTGCATAATGCAGCGAGATCGGCTCCGACGAAACCATGTGTCTTCTTAGCGATCTTCTCAAGATCAACATCCTCAGCGAGTGGCATCCATCTTGTGTGAATCTGCAAAATCTCTATTCTCTCTTCGGCCGCGGGGACGGGAAGTTCAATTTCACGATCGAATCTTCCTGGTCGCCTCAGCGCAAGATCTATTGAGCTTGCTCTGTTTGTAGCTCCGATTACAATTACCTTACCCTTGCGCTGCAGTCCATCCATGAGCGATAGCAATTGAGCGACGATCCTCCTCTCGACTTCACCTATCGTCTCTTCTCTTTTTGGAGCAATGGCATCGATTTCATCAATGAATATTATTCCAGGAGAGTTCTCTTCAGCTTCCTTGAAAACTTCGCGCAAATGTTTCTCTGATTCTCCATAGAACTTGCTGTTGATCTCTGGTCCATTGATGGCTATGAAGTGTGCATCTGATTCATTTGCAGCCGCTCTAGCTAGTAGAGTCTTGCCGCATCCTGAAGGCCCATGTAGAAGAACGCCTCGAGGAGGCTCTATTCCTAACTTCTCGAATAGTTCAGGGTGTTTGAGAGGAAGTTCAACAATCTCACGTAACTTGAAAATAGCATCATTTAATCCCCCAATGTCTTCATAAGTTGAATACGGAATGCTTTTATTCTGGGAAGGGTGGTGGGGCTTGCTGCTTATACGAAGCGACGTCTGAGGTTTTATAACGATTACACCGTCAGGCCTAGTCTTCGTGACAACAAATGAGAATCCCTTAGTTATCATTGTGACTGAGATTATGTCTCCCTGAGTGATTGGGTAGTTGATCAACCTGTTTTTGACGAAAACTTCAAAGTTGGTATCGATTGAGAGCCGCTTTGAAAGCGGTGTGAGGACAACTGACACGGCTGGTTTTTCCGATGCTCTCTTCACAGTGACTTTGTCCCCGAGGCTGACGCCAGCGTTCCTTCTTAGGTAGCCATCCATCCTGATTGTACCTGGTTCGTCATCATCGGGACGGGCAGACCAAGCTATCGCGGCAGTTACGCGCTTGCCCTTGATCTCGATTATGTCACCAGTTTGAGCGTTGAGCTTCTCAAGCAAATCACTACTAAGCCTGGCTTTGAATCTACCCACGTCTTTGCGATGTGCTTCCTCCACCTTGAGTTGCGGGCTACTAATCGCCTGCAAAGTCTTCCCTCCTAGTCCTGAGTCACAATGATCGAATCCTTGTATGGATTAATACTCATGTAATGAATGAATATTCAACCTGAGAAAGTGGACACTAACTCTCTTATAGCCATGTGTTTAACGAAATATGCCTCAAGTTCATTTAGACATCAGATCAAGATATGAAACGGGTTATCAATTTCCTCAACTGCTCTTTGTGTCGGGTACTACAATCTGCTACAGAACTCCACTTGCACGTCACTTACTCCACTGATCTTCCTTATTGCTTCCTCGACAATATCTGTTCCGCCCGTTTCATCAGGCAGCATCAAGCTAAGCTTCAAAGCTTTTATCCCAAATGCTATATCCTCAGTTTCCACCTTTTTGATGGTGACTTTCGGAGGCAACTTCTTTGAAATGGCATTCTGCAGTTTTTGAAGGTTGGTGTCAATGCTTTCAGGCATGATCTTTATTATTGCGAGAACATTTGCCATGTTTCCTCACATTATCGTCAACTGTATTCAGCTATCGATGGCAGGCTATCGAACCATATCTTTAAGCGCACAGTTCCGAAATCGCACAAACGAAACCTTTCGACTTTTCTCAATATTATACTAGACGGTTAGTGAATCTGCTACGGACCAGTAAAATTGCATTTTGCGCAGCGGAAGGTGTTGCCAAACTTTCTACATTTGCCACAACGCCATATTACGACTTCGCCGCAATTCGGGCAAGTGAAATGCACAGCCTGGTCGCCCGGCTGTATGAAACGACCACAACTCGTGCATGCGGGCATTTGGATTCTTGCCATTTTCCATTTTCACCCATTCAAATTGTGGTTGGATGATCCCGAAGAATTAGACGCAACCAGATTATGGTTACTTGTCGACTATCTTCGCAGTGTCCAAACTAAACTCTTGCTGACCATACCTTTTTGAGTATAATTACTTAGGTTATTGTCTTTTTAAGTCTATTTCTCTTCAGAAGACCCGAGACTAATTGAGAGAATTCTCGTTTCCGCAGGTCAATACTGATAGTCCATGCTCCCAAGTTCTTCGTTAGCTCTAATATCAATGGTCACAATTCTCGGATTTTGGTCAGCACGCTGAAAGCAATATTAACAAGCATCAACCTGAACTGGCAATGGAGATTGGGATTTCCTATTAGTGCTGCAAAGAGATTGATGTGAGATCCGCATATCAACTGCCAGGGTGTTTTCTGAGCACATATATCTGCAGATTTTGTGGCTATTTTAGATGGCAAAGAAACGGCTAGTGATTCGCTAGGGCCGCTTTTATATCTTCTGCGATCATCCTTCTTTTGGATTTCTCAATCAGGTAGCTTTTCCCTGTCTGCAGGTAAGAAGGGAAGACCCTAATCTGTTTGTATGAGTATATGATATTCCTGATCTTGTATGTGGAGCCGATAGGGATTATTCTTTTTCCAGTGTTTTTCTTGGCGATGAAGTTCATGGCTTTTATGGCGGTGTCCCCCATGAGCAGAACGGTTTCAGTTTTGGGGAAAAGACCTATTTCGTTCTCCAATATCCGAACGCAGCAGTTCTCTATGGTTTCTGGAGAAACAGCATATGAAGTTTTCGCACACTTTACGGCCGTGGTTACATATACTCCCAGTCTCAGTACATCTTCTATAGAAGAAATATCGAAACCTGCATCATTGAAGGCCTGCACGGTCGTTTGCATATAAGAAGGGTTGTTTTGCGCGTAAAAGTAATCAGTTGCGTCTTCAGGTGGCGCTTCTGAAATCATTAGTGCTCTAACCTTCTCAGGTTGGATCTCTATATCTGGAACTAGGTAGCGATCTTTGCGTATATCCGAACATGGGAAGTCGGCGCATTTCACAAACCTATTGGGGCGCATCGTTGTTTTGGCACCTTTGATATTGTTATTCAAGGGCATTATGAACTTAGTATCATTTAAATCTGGGTCTTAGAATCCAAGAATGTTGGTGGGATCAATGTCTCTTGAGGAGAAATCTAGGCTAATAGAAGCGACATCGCTCCAGGCGGTAAGCAGAAAAGGCATTGAGCAGCTTTACTTAGCTCTGTTTAAAATGACTGGAGGTTCGCCAACTCTAAGAGCCGCAACCTCCGTCTGCAAGGCTGTGGAACGCGGCGGCAATGTTGTAATCACATCTGGTTTCACCATAATGAGTGCAGGAAGATGTGAGACCGATGGACTTATAGGGTCAGTGGTCATCGGCAGACTTCTCAACAAGATGGGCGTTCATATCGTGTATTTGACTGATCCGAAATATCTGTCGTTATTTGAAACATTGAGTGAGGCTTCTGGTCTGGACTCATTCCAATGCCACGGGTTCCCTATTGGAGATGAACTTGCCGAAAAAGAAGCACTCAAAGCAATCATCGATTTTTCTCCTGTTGCTATTATCGCGATCGAGAGACCAGGCTGGAATAGGAAGAAGGTCTATCACAATATGTTGGGTGAAGATATCTCTGACCACACGGCTAGAATTGACTATGTATTCAGTCAAGCCCATGAGAGAGGCATTCTAACAGTCGGTATAGGAGATGGAGGAAACGAGATCGGAATGGGTAACATTTTGCAGGCAGTTCTTGAAAATGTCACATATGGCTCGGTTTGTCGTTGCGCATGCAGAGGAGGAATCGCAAGTGTGACAAAGGTCGACCATCTAGTGGTTTCTTCTGTCTCTAACTGGGGTAGTTATGCTCTAACAGCTCTTATGGCTTCTCTCCTGAATATGTCATTCGAGCATAGTTCCTCAAACGAAAAGAAACTTATTAGCGCTGCTGTGAATGCGGGAGCTGTTGATGGTATGACTGGCAAATCGGTTGCAAAAGTTGACGGTCTCGGCGCAAATGTGAACGCCGATTTTGTGATGAGGATGTCTAGGATCCTCAAAGAATAGAACAGCAGTACTGATTGTTGAGGAAAGTGCCAGTCTAGTGGACACCCACAAATGAGAAAAGTAAAGCGATGATGATCCGTGGATCCATTATTACCGCCTTGATTAACTGCGTCTGAACATCTATGTCTCCCTTGTCTTCCATAAGTTTTTCTAGTTCAACGCTTCTCGCCGCGCGTATTACTCTATCCAACAGGGAGTCTGGTATGTGATTGAGTAAGCGGCGCATCTGCAGCATCGAAAAGAACTCTCGACCAAGTTCAGATCGCCACATCTTCTCATATCTCTTGAGGAAACGTCTGCTAAAGTCTCCTGCCAACACGCTGTCAACAGCGATCTTGCTTGCTATCCTTGCACAGATTCCCCCAGTTACCACTCCACCGCCTGTGGTTGGTTTGGTCTGTCCAGCGCAATCGCCGACAGCTAGAAATCTGTCTGTATAGGTCTTCTGAGGAGGCCCGCCAGTCAATACATTGCCCCCGAAAACCTTCATTAATTGTGCATTGGCAAGTTTGGCAGCAGCGACCGGGTGATGTGAAACGAAATATCTAAGAGATGTGTATGATTTAGGTACTTTGGATGCTAAGCCTACCCTCGCTGAGTCACCGCCAGTTGGTATAACCCAAGCAAAGAAACCTGGAGCAAAGCTTCCGAGGTAAATCTCTACGAGATCTTCTCTTTCTAATCTAACGTTACTCATTTCAAACTGGGTCGCGTAGAGTCTCATTCGCGGGTTCGGAGCATCTAGACCAACATTACTTGTTAGTTTGGCCTGCGCTCCCTCTCCTGAAACTATTAGTTTGCTTTTCAGTACGAACTCCTTCCTGACTTTCCTTTCACCTCTAGTCTCGACTATAACGGAAGCGCCGGTAGATTCTCTTCTTATTGACTTCGCTCTAGTACCCAATAGTAGTTCCGACCTGTTACGGGTGGCGTTCTCTACCAAGTACCTGTCAAGAGACACCCTATCTACAACATATGCCTGTATGTTGCTTCTTTCAACAGTAAGCTTCTCCCCTCTCGGAGAGAATATGGTGGCTCCTCTCACCCCATTTAGTACGAGCCGTTTTGGAGGCGTGATTCCCAGTCTACGAAATCCGTTGAGACTTATCAGACCTGCACAGTGCTCTGGTTGACCTATACTCTTATGCTCCTCAAGGATCATAGTACTTAAGTGGCTCCGAGCAATACCTTCTGCAAGAATCCCTCCAATTGGTCCACCACCGACAACTAACACGTCAAACTCGTCGGAGCAACTCACTTAAAACTCACCTACTATAGTTATTGTATCTATTTGGAATCCCTCTTTTTGAGATAGTAAATAAGTCATAATAACGAGGGATGAGAATCAGCAAATGATCTGCATGAAAGCCATTTTGTTCTTATAATAAACGGGGGCATCACAATCAGTGCTTGAGTTTAGATTTAAGCAAGTCGTCGTCTTGAGAACTGACATAAAGATGTCAAAGGGAAAACTTGCAGTTCAAGCATGTCACGCCTCAGTAAGCGCCTTGGAGGCTGCAAGAAAAAGTCATCGAAATTGGGTTAAGTCCTGGTTTGACGAGGGACAGAAAAAGGTTGTCGCCAAGGTCAAGAATGTCGAATCACTTGAAGAACTGAGAAGATATGCAGAGAAAATTGGCCTACCCAACGCGTTAATAGAGGACAGAGGTCTCACCGAGTTGCCCCCAGGGACGGTCACAGCTCTCGGAATCGGTCCTGCCCCAGACGAAATCATAGACAAAGTAACACGAGATCTGACACTCCTCTAGGCTTGATCAGCCATTGTCCGGGATGATTGCTATGTTAAGTGCTGCTGAGGTCGAGAATAACCTTGGCATCGAGGTTTTTGTGACGACTTCGAAAGGGATTGGCGGAATAATACGCCAGAAGTACGAAGACTTTACTGTCAGAGAGATCTCAGCACCGACGAATCAATTGCAGATTAGGCGTCCTAGTGAGGCAGAAGGTCCTTACTCGGTTTTCTGGTTAGAAAAGCGGGGATTGGACACCATTCTTGCCATCAAGAAAATCGCCAAATCGCTCGGAGTCAGTCAGAAGAGATTCTCGTTTGCTGGCATGAAAGACAAGAACGCGTTGACGTTTCAGAGAGTTAGTGCATGGAATGTTTCCCCAGAGAAGCTGATGGAGGTTAATCTAAAGGGGATTCGCATTAGGGAAGCTTTTCAATCCAATAGCCCCATCAACATTGGTAGCCATTTGGGTAACCAATTCTTAATTGTCGTAAGGAAGATACCTTTGCACCTCGATGAGGTGGAACGTCGGACTCACAGAATATCAAATGAGATCAACTCCGCAGGAGGAGCACCAAATTTCTTCGGTCATCAACGGTTCGGTTTGATTCGCCCAATAACACATATTGTGGGTTTGAAGATCTTGAAAGGTGACTTCAAGGATGCGGCTATGGTTTTTCTGTCCAGAACTTCTCCACATGAGAAGGATGAAGTCATAGAGGCGAGATCAGAACTCCGAGCAACTGAGAATTTCAAGTCAGCAATCACGAGGTTCCCTACTCAGCTCACCTACGAGCTAGCATTGCTTCACAGGCTGTCCTCTAACCCTAACAATTTCGCTAACGCCTTTAGAGCTCTTCCAAGAAGACTGCTGCAAATGTTTGTTTCCGCTGCGCAAAGTTGGATCTTCAACAAATTCGTAAGCAGGCGGCTAAGAGACAACATACCGCTCAATCAGTGCCTAAGCGGGGACTTAGTAGCCTTTCTAGACGCGGATGGACTAGCGCTGAAGGAGTTAATTGCAGTTGACTCTTCCAATATGGACGAAACAAACAAAAATCTGAAAGAGGATAAAGCCGCCATAGTTTATCCTGTCCCTGGGTTTGATATGAAGCTGCCTAAGGGAACAATGCAGGAAACAGTCAGAGAAATCATGACCCAAGAGAACTTAACTCCAAGGAGCTTCTGGGTTAGTAAGATGCCCGAAATCAGCTCACCGGGTGTATTCAGACCAATAGCTATGTTACCCAGCAACCTCAGAATAACTCCGTTTTCTTCAAATAGTACGGATGAGCTTAATGCAACGTTTGAGTTTTCCCTAATTAGAGGAAGTTATGCCACAATATTATTGAGAGAGTTTATGAAGAATGACGATCCTCTTATTGCTGGCTATTGAATTGGAGTGATTGAGATACGCCTTCATTTTGGAATAATCGGAGAGTAGGTGAACCCATAGTATGGAACTTGATGGAATGGACGATCTGAGAAGGACGCATTTCTCAGGAGCAATAACTCCTTCCATGCATGGTTCTGAAGTAGTTATAGCTGGAAATATAAACAGAATTCGAGACATAGGCAAAGTCAATTTCATTGAACTTCGAGACAGGGATGGTTACGTTCAGATCACCACCCTAGCAGGAAAAACTAGCCAAGAAGTAATGGACAAAGTTAAGCAGCTGGGTAACGAGTTTGTGGTGATGGTCAAGGGTAAGGTCAATGCAAACCCTAAGGCTCCCCGAGGCGTAGAGTTGCTCCCCTTGGCCCTCAAGATCCTCAATTCAGCCAAGTACCCATTGCCTCTGGATCCTACTGGCGCAGTCCCTGCAGACCTCGACACGCGTCTTAATGCAAGAGTGCTGGATTTGAGGCGCCCCAGACCGCACGCAATTTTCAGAATACAGGACACCTTGTTGAGGTCAATCCGGAGCTTTCTATCCTCCAAAGGATTCATCGAGATAGATACACCGAAATTAATAATCAGCGCGACTGAAGGCGGAACCCAGCTTTTCCCGGTAAAGTATTTTGAGAAGACATGCTACTTGAGACAGTCCGCACAACTCTATAAGGAGCAGCTTTCGAGTTCATTTGACCGTGTTTTTGAAATAGGACCAGTCTTTAGAGCTGAGGAACATGATACGACTAGACACCTTAACGAGTTGACTCAAATCGATATTGAAGCAGCATTCATGAATTACGAGGACGTCATGAAGATTCTTGAGGAATTGGTCTGCGAATGTCTGAAAGAAATAATGAGGAATTGCGCTGAAGAACTGTCTGTGTTGGGTAGGAAGATTGAGGCGCCAAGTGCTCCCTTCAGAAGAATTGCGTACACTGAGCTCCTGGATGAATTAAAGTCAGATGGAGTAGCCATAGAATGGGGTCAAGATCTTGAGCTTCATCACCTCAAAGCCATAGGCGGAAAACTACCAGAGTTCTTCTTCATCAAGGACTGGCCCACTAAACTGAAGCCATTCTACATTAGACCACGATCCATCGATCCACTTGTAAGCGAATCATTTGACCTGCAGCACGCTTGGCTTGAACTCGCAAGTGGCGGAACAAGGATACATGAAGAAGACCTGTTGATAAGACGATTAAAAGAACAAGGACTAAACCCCGCGCAATTCAGGGATCACCTTCAAGCGTTTGAAGTTGGGATGCCCCCGCACAGCGGGTGGGCAGTAGGTCTTGCAAGGATTCTGATGGTGATAAGTGGAACAGATAATATCAGAGAATGCGTTCTCTATCCAAGAGACAGAGTGAGGTTGACTCCTTAACAGTTAACCTCAAGGGTTTCTTTGGACTACTTAGAAAGTTCCCGTTTCTTCAGTCTCAAGTCTGATCGGTGGCAATTACGGCACCTTTTTGCTGAAATCGGGTTCTTCGACCCGCAGGTTCTACATATCTTGTAGTATAGTAGATGTTGCGCTGCAAGTCTTCTCTTTTCTGGATCACCTATTGGCATAATTGGTCACTCTTAGTAATACTATATTGTTCAACGTCTCCCATCGGGAGAAAATAGTGTAGCCTCCATTGGTTATAAAATGTTTCGCTATTCTGCGATTAGCTTCGCTATCTCAGAGGGTTTGCTAGCAACTCTTACGCCAACTTTCTGTAGTGCCTTGATTTTTGCCTCAGCGGTTCCGGAACTGCCACTTATGATCGCACCAGCGTGTCCCATTCGCTTACCTGGAGGCGCAGTCCTCCCCGCGATGAAAGCTACTACTGGTTTCTCGAACTTCCCCTCTGAAATGTAGATAGCCGCATTTTCTTCGGCGTCTCCTCCTATTTCGCCGATTATCACAACGCTCTCAGTTTCGTCATCGTCCTTGAACATTCTTAGGGTTTCGACAAAATTAAGCCCTGTTACGGGATCACCACCTATTCCTAGACAAGTTGATTGTCCGATCCCAGCGCTTGTCAAATTTGCAGCGATCTCATAGGTCAAGGTTCCCGACCTGCTAATAATCCCTACGTTTCCTCTCTTGAATACGTGCCCGGGCATTATGCCTAGTTTGCATTCATCGGGAGTAATAACTCCAGGTGTGTTGGGACCGATTATGTTCACTCCCTTCTCAATAGCGACAGTAGTCAGTATTAGTTCGTCGTGCGCGGGAAGCCCTTCAGTTATTATCACGACTGGGTTCAACTTTGCGTCTATTGCCTCCAAGGCTGCATCCTTGGCAGAAGGGGCTGGAACAAAGATGATAGAGGCATTAGCCTCATGCTCTTCTAAAGCTTCCAGCACAGAATCATAAACAGGCACACCTGCAACAGACTCTCCTCCTCTCCCAGGTGTTGAACCTGCAACGATACTCGTGCCATATTCCATCATTAGTTTTGTGTGAAAAACCCCCTGTTTACCTGTGATTCCTTGGACGATTGCTTTCGTGTTTTTGTTGACTAGTATTGGCATAAGACCCGTTCACCTCGCTGGATTCTGCTTTGAACGAGACAATTCGACAGCTTTCATTGCAGCTTCCTCCATGGTGTCCAGAACCTCTATCTGGGCACTGTTGAGGATTTGTTTTCCCTCGATTTCATTTGTTCCGACCATTCTGACAACTAAGGGTATGCTAATTCCAACCCTCTTTCTTGCGTCGATTATTCCACGTGCCATATCGTCACAACGAGTGATCCCGCCAAGTATGTTAATCAAGATGACTTTGGCGTTTGGATGCGAACTTACTATTTGGAGCGCTTTCGTCATTCTTTCAGAATCAGCGCCTCCACCCACGTCAAGGAAGTTCGATGGTCTTCCTCCATATAGATCAACCATGTCGAGAGTTGCCATTACGAGTCCAGCCCCATTGCCTATTATCGATACTTCTCCTGCCAATTCAACATATGACATGCCAGCCTCCCTTGCATCAGCTTCACGCTTGTTCAATTCGCCTGTTGTCTCGATTCTGGACTCCAATTCTTCATGGCGAAAGATAGCGTTATCGTCCACGTTTAACCTAGCATCCGCTGCGACAAAGCCTCCATCTTTTGTCTCAACAAATGGGTTGGATTCCACCAGTTCGGCGTCGTATTCGTGCATTATCATCCAGAGTGTTAGGATGATTCTTGAGACCTCGAGCATTTTTTTACCTGTAAACCCGACTTCTTTCGCCAGCATTCGAGCTTCGAAATCGCTCATACCCAACAATGGGTCGACGTACCTTCGAATAACCTTCTCGGGGGAACTCTTTGCTACCTCCTCTATATCCATTCCTCCCATTGAACTTGCAAGAGCGACAGGCATTCTTCTTGAACGATCAATTGTTACCCCCAAGTAGTATTCGTGATCTATATTGATCTTCTCTTCAACCAATATGCCGTGAACATCCAATCCTTGGATCTTTGTTGCAAGCATTATACTCGCTAGCTCCTCGGCTTCACTTGGCGTGCTGGCAAACTTGATTCCTCCAGCTTTTCCTCGGCCACCCGCCAATATTTGAACTTTCAAAGCAACTGGACAACCGATCTCCTTTGCCAGTTTCTTGGCCTCTTTTGGCGTTGTCGCGTAGCCGCCTTTCGGAACTTTTATTCCGTACCTTTCGAAGACTGATTTTGCTTCATACTCAAAGAATCTCATGGGAAAAACCTCTTTCATGGTGCTTGTGGATAGACATTCTCAAAGTAAACCTTCCTCGTTGTCCTTGCATAGACAATCTAGCGAACATTGAGTTTGCCTATTGTGGTTCTGGTTTTTTAAGTTTAGGCTAACTGTCTTTGAGACTTCCGCTAACTTTATAAACGAAGCAACCATTAACCAAAATCACCTAACAACATAGGCACAGTTGTGCTTTAGTTGCATCGATAGCTAGAGAAAAAATGAAAAAAGGTGAGAATCAGAAAATGTCTAAAAGATCTGAAGAGAATACTGTATTCGTCGGAACCAAACCCCCTATGAATTACGTCCTCGCTGCCATAACATTGTTTCACGACAACGCAAAGGAAGTCAGTATAAAAGCGAGAGGTCGAGCGATAAGCCGTGCAGTGGACGTGGCTGAGATAGTACGCAATAGATTCATGTCAGACGTCAAAGTCAAGGACATCGCGATCGGGACAGAGCAGATAACTGGGGAGCAAGGGAACAAGATCAGTGTCAGCACGATCGAGATATCTCTCACAAAAGACTAAGCATTGTAGAGTCGTTCTCCCCAAAACCATTTCTTCTCCTTTTTTGGGCTATCTTTGACTGCGTGTTTTGTTAGTAAAGCTTTTATTGTGGAGCATTTATCCCGTATTTAGCTTATGAGCAGGTGAAAGTATAGTCTGAGATGTATTACTCAAAATGAAGACACCGATTTGCACCATCGATATCAAGAGCGGCTTTCTTTGCAGCAGATGCCAAGACAAATTAGACAAAGGTTTGATCACCCAGTTGGACATTGACATTGCAAAAGAACTATTGTCTCTGGAGGACAGAGCCCCTGAGTTGAAGGAGGTTGAATTCAAGAAAGCGGTCAGTACGGATTCGATGGTAATCATAATAATAGGTCATGGAAACATGCCTGAGGCGCTAGGGTCAAGAGGGAAAGTAGTAAGGGAACTTGAGAAAAGATTCAACAAGAGATTCAGAGTAGTTGAAGAGAACTCAAACATAAGAAAGACAATAGAAGACATGGTGACCCCTGCAGCACTCTTGGGAATCAATACTCTGTGGCTCCCTGACGGAAGTCTTGAAAAGAAGGTTAGAATAAGACTTGACGACCCAAAGAAACTGCCTGCTGATGTTCGGGTGCTTGAAGAAGCGGTTAGGTCTCTTACTGGAGAGAGAATAAGAATAGTATTCGAATAAGGGTGTCTTTTTAACCGTGCATATTAGTATGATCTATACTGAGTATGAAGCCCACAATCTGAAAAATCCAATCTGCTATGATTGTAGCAAATCTGATAATGACCAACTAGCCATCGGAACTAGCGTTTCCAGTGTCATTCACAAAAACGATGAATTTGGAAGGGGGCGGGTGATCTAGCCTGGTTATGATGCCACGCTCACACGAAGTGATGAAAAGGAGCAGACCGTGGTTGGGCATACCATTTTTAGGCATGTCCAACGATTGTCGAGAGTTCGAATCTCTCCCCGCCCACCAAGCTCTATTGACTGACTCGCTAACTGTTGGCCTAATTCGCGGAGCGTAATCTAGTACGGAGGAAAATTCAAATGCCCAGAGAAATTTCGGAAAATGAAACTGAACGGTTTATAGAGTTGTCGAAAGAAGCTGCAGAATGCAGAGTTAAGCGCACCGGTGAAGTGGTTAAACTGAAATTGAGGACCGGTCGATATTTGTACACCTTGAAGCTTAGACCCGGAACGGCTGAGGAGATCGTTAAGAAACTAAGTTGTCCTGTTATCGAGGGTTAGTCTTGACCGTCTGGTCCATTCTATTACTACGTTCGCACTTGAGTTCTGTGGTTCGCTAATAAGAGAGAATCATGAAGATCACTATTGGAATTGCTCCCACAAGGCTGGTCAAGGGAAGACCTGGTAGAAACTCTCTCTTCTTGAGAAGCTGAAGTGTCAATATCGAGCCTATCAGGATTCCTACTATCGATGCTATGCATGCAATCAATCCGAACTGTATCAAAGCAAGGGAGGCCAACATCGAATATATCCCAAGGTCACCAAGACCTATCTCCCAATCGCTAGAAACGTAACTTAAGCCAGGTATGACCTCCTTCTCTTCTTTTGAGACTTTCACTATTTCTTTTATCGGTCCACGCCTCACTGAGTAGATATCGTAGACCGAGATCCCCATTACCATAAGCAAACCTGTCCACAAAGGCAGGGCTGTTCCGAGCAGAGTTCCTACTCCCCCACCGTAGATCACCGACACTATATTCTTCGATCTCTGCGGCACTTTGTCACTTAGTATCACGAATACAAGAATGATGTTAATTATGAAACTAAGAGGAATAGCCACAGTAAAGGATAGGTCTCCTTGAATCCCATTGGAGAATGTGAGTATGGCTCCGCTAATAATAAGGGTGAATATTGTGAAACCCGATAATAGAAAAGCCGCTCCAATAAATATCTTTAAGATGAGTCTACTTCGTTTTCTCAATATGACTAGTAATAACAATCCTCCAATCAGTGGCAAAATTGACAGAATAATCGCGTTGAACGCAGCCGCGAAAATCCCGCCTTCCGATTCAGATACGAATTCGATTGGTGTAACGTAAATGGCACTTGTCAAGTAAGTGAAGATCGACGAAAACACGATAGAGGATGCTATCGGTATCATAAACGATAATGCACTCCCGACTCGAGTTTTCCCTCGATCTGTTCTCAGTAATAGAGTCTGCAAATCCACCAGCTCTCTGCATGAGCTTCTTTAAAGGGCCAGCAACCACTTTTCTATTAATATAAGGTTGTCTAATATAGTTATGTAAGGAGGGTTCCCTAACATGGTCAAGCGTCTTGCAAGCAAGTTGTTAAGGATAGCCATCCTCGATAACCAAGGTCAGAAAATAGGTAGACTGAACGACATTATCATTGAAACCCGAACTGGAAACATGATTTACCTTGTCATAGACAAAATGGATTCGGAAGTGGTCTCGGAGATAACGCAGCAACTACCTACTGGCGAGTCGGTCATACCTATCTCAGTCGCGAAGTTTAGCGATGATTCTGTGACTGTCGATAGAGTGAAGCTTAAACTCCTTTCTCTAAAAAAGAGTTTAAAGAAGAGAACCATCTTAAACAAAAGTTCTGAAAACATGCCTGATGCATGAATGTATGTCGCAGATTAGATCTCGTAAGACTCCCCATTGTTTGGAGCTGAGGCTTCGATTCCTAACTCACCACTGATTCTTTCAGCTAAGGATGTGCATGCCTCTGGTTCGCCATGAACGACATAGACTTTGGCGGACGAGTCCACCTTTTTGAGTATATCCCAAAGTTCTGTTTTTCCACAATGACTAGAAAAATCAAAGAATTTTACCTTGGATTTTGCTTTTCTCCTTTCTCCGTTGTTGGAGATGTAGCTGCCTGTCTCTATAAGCGTTCTACCATTCGTTCCAGGTATTTGGAAACTAACCAAGAACACGCCATTCTTAGCATCTTGTGAAAATGCATCCAGATAGCCTATGGCTGCTCCCCCTTCAAGCATGCCTGCCGAAGCGACTACTATTCCAGTGTTTGATACAGCTCTCTGCTTGTCTTTCCTGCCCCGAACCCAAATCGCTTTTTCCAGTGCTCTGCTCAGAAGAGCATAGTCCCTTATGAAGCTGGGGTTACTTAGAATTACTTTGCTTGCCGCCCTGACCATACCATCAATGGTTATTGGATAGTTTACGCCATACTTCTCCAGTATGCAAAGGACTTCCTGCGATCTAGCTACAGCGAACGCTGGTATCAGAACTTTGCCTTGATCCCCTTCCAGCACCTCTCTGATAGAATCAACAAAGTTCCTCTCAGTATCTTTCCTGTTCGGATGATCCTGGAGAGCATATGTCGCCTCGATGACAATTGTATCTAAGGACGTAACATCGAACTTGGCTCCTTCAAGCAGTCGAGTTTCGACAGTGTTTATATCCCCTGTTACAAGAATTCGCTTGCCCTCAGCTTGGATTAGTGCTGAAATGCTGCCCGGAATATGACCAGCATCTACGAACTTGATGAGAAAGTCGTTATTCAGCTCTATTTCGTCGCCCATGTTCACGGGATGACTTTTCTTCATCATTTTGACTAGTTCATTCTCCTCAAATGGGAGTAGTTCTCCGCTCAGGTTTATCTCGTCAGTCAACAGAAGCTCCGTTAACCCAAGAGTCATCTGGGTCGCGTATAGATCCGCATTCCCAGACACATACAATAACGGCATGGTACCTGAGTGATCGAGATGAGAATGAGTAAGCACCATGGCCGACAATTCTCGAGGAGAACAAGGCAATGGGAAATGAGGAGTCTCACTCATGTAGATCCCATAGTCGACAAGGACTGATTCATGGTTTGACTTTAAGAGAACAGCGGACCCACCTATTGTACGGCATCCGCCTAAGAACTGCAGTAACGTTATTCTGTGGACCTCCTAATACGCAAAACACATCTCATTGTTTCAGTGGTGTCGTCCGAAAAACATAATTTTCATTTAGGTAATTATCCTCAAGCTTAAATAAACATTTCCAATTCTCTCTTTGTCCGCAGAAACTGTGATAAGTTGATTTATGAGTATTCAGGATGTCTAGAAACAGGTATTAGAATACAAAATAAGTTCGGTGAGTGAAACCAGTGACCATTAGAATAGTCATTGAAGATAATGAGAAGTTGGAAGGCTGCTGTCTTGTAACAGGTTTCCATGGAGTTGGGCTAACAGGATTCATTACAATAAACCACATCGTGAAATCCCTTCATGCGCGCCCTATAGGCTATATTGAGACCCAGCATCAACCCGCTTTGATCTCATTGGCAGGAGAGAGAATATCGTTTCCGTTCGAGTTCTATAGGCATGATGATATCATAATACTCTTTCCAAGGCTACAGCCCATGCGTTCTGAAGTGAGAGACTTTACTCGTGAGATCGTTAACTGGGTCATTGACGGTAAATTCAAAGAGGCTATACTGATCGGTGGATTAGATAATAGGTTTAAACAAGGAAACGATGCCATGAGATGTGTGCCAACGAGGGCTTCACTCGAGGAAACCAAGAAACTAAAGGTTCCCTTGCTGGAAGAAACACTCTTCGTTACTGGACCACTCGCTCTCATGTTGACGTATTTTGAGATGAAATCCTTCCCAGCCATCGCATTCCTGCCTTACTCTGAACGAGGGAGACCTGATCCCAGAGCGGCAGCGCTGGCCGTAAAGCAACTAAACACGATGTTCAGTTTGGATGTCGACGTTTTCGAGTTAATCAACGACGCCAAACGCATAGAAGAAGAAGTCACCAAGATAATGGAGGGCCAGAAGGAAAAACCTGGCCACAGCTCACAGACCATGTATACATAAGACTCTAAGTAATCAGCCAGCCAACTTAGAAGACATAAGGGTTTCCTTGATATCATACACCTTCTGAACTATCTGAAAACATTTATGAATACATGCGTCAATTCAGCTTACACATATGTTTCGGATCAGGAAAGAGGTGATAGATAGTGGGAGAATACTCTGTGAAAGACATCGATCTAGCCCGTAATGGACAGAACAAGATAGAGTGGGCAGAGTCTCACATGCCAGTACTGATGACGATACGCGATCGATTTACAAAAGAGAAACCATTAGCCGGCAAGAAATTGTCTGCTTGTCTTCACGTAACCAAGGAAACGGCGGTATTAGTGAGAACACTCAGAGCAGGTGGAGCAAAAATCGCCTTATGCGCTTCAAACCCTTTGTCTACTCAAGATGATGTAGCGGCCACATTAGCTAACGAAGGCATCAACATATATGCTTGGAGGGGCCAAACCACAGAAGACTATTACGATTGCGTTAATAAAGTCCTAAACTACGTACCCAACATTACTTTGGACGATGGAGCAGACCTGATCACAGCCATTCACACTAAACGAACAGAGTTGCTCAAAGGAGTGATAGGAGGGTGTGAAGAGACCACCACGGGAGTCATTCGGCTAAGGGCCATGGCAAAACAAAAGGTCCTAAAGTATCCGGTCATCGCTGTGAACGATGCTCAGACAAAATGGTTCTTCGATAATAGGTATGGAACGGGTCAAAGTACTGTGGACGGTATTCTGCGAGCGACCTCGGTTCTCTTAGCGGGAACAAGAACTGTTGTCGCCGGTTACGGATGGTGTGGTAGAGGTATTGCTACTCGGCTGAAAGGAATGGGATGCAGAGTGATCATTTCAGAGGTCAATCCACTTAGGGCTCTGGAAGCAGTTATGGATGGGTTCGATGTTATGCCCATGACTGAAGCGGCAAAACAAGCCAAAATTTTCATCACTTCCACAGGAGACAAGAAAGTCATAACAAAAGAGCACATACAGCTGATGCAAGATGGAGCAGTACTTGCCAACTCCGGACACTTCAATGTTGAAATCTGGATTCCTGACTTGGAGGAACTGGCTACTAGTAAGAAGGAGATAAGAACCAATGTGGAAGAGTACACGCTGAGGGATGGACGACGAATATACTTGCTAGCTGAAGGACGACTTGTGAACTTGGCTGCCGCTGAAGGGCACCCCAGTGTTTGCCTCAGCAACAACTAGCTGAGCAACTGGAGAGGTTATGGACATGAGTTTCTCGAACCAAGCACTTTCCGCTGAGTACCTGAGCCAGGAAGGTAAAACATTAAAGCCAGACGTGTATCTAGTGCCCGCGAGGATAGACAACCTTGTTGCAAAACTGAAACTAGAATCGATGGGGATCAAGATAGACAAGCTGACGGATGAGCAGAAGCAGTACTCGGAGGGTTGGACTGAAGGCACCTCTTAGTCGCTCCTTTCCCCACATTTTGCCTACGCGTTGCACGACTCGTTCCTCTACTCGCTTACTATTTGACTTCGGTGAGAAGCAATTATGGAAGATCATGTTGAGGCAAACATAGATCGTCGCAACGCGGTAGCTAGAAGAGTCTACATAGTGGATATTACGCAGAGCAATAAGAGCGGATCAAACAGTACAGAATTGGAGAATTTCAATGAGGTCAAGATCTTTGGAACTGTCGTGAGCAAGAGAATCTACAGAAGCGAAGGTAAGGTTGAATATGGAGTTCTTTCGGTGGACGATGGAAGCGGGTCGATCATTCAGATCAAAGCATGGGGGAATGTCACTGCGACCGTCGACAGGTTTGAACAAGGGGAATTAGTTGATGTCGTGGGGAAATTGAAGCAAGGAAAAAATGAGGTCTATATTGTTCCCGAGATCATTAGAAGACTTGACGATCCTAATTGGGAGATCGTTAGGGAACTTGAGGTAATTGAGGATTACCTGAGACGAAACAAAGCTAGAATTCGAAGTCCTGATTTACCTGATCGCCAAACAGTGAACTTGAAATCAGAAATCGTAGGAATAGTGGATAGGGAGGGAGGCAGTGCAGGTATCGATTATACGGAGTTAGTCAAATGTCTTAAACATTCCAATGAGGAAGAGATTAAAAAGACTTTGAATGAATTACTTGATCAAGGTATAATCTGTGAGACACGACCAGGTAGATACAGAAAGTGAAAGTATAGAATCAGGAGTTGTTGCTGAAATTGGGTGAGTATGATTATGAGCGCCTGTTGGACCGAGCAAGATCATTGGTTCCCGAAAAGTTGTTTGCGAAAGATAGATTCAATGTACCGCCAGTATCGACCTTTACTGAAGGAAATAAAACATTCATCCTGAACTTCAAGGAAGTCTGCGATACATTAAATCGTGATCCCAGCCAGATAATGAAGTATCTACTTCGCGAATTGGCTACATCAGGTTTGGTACAAGGAAACAGAGCGATTTTCCAAGGCAAATTCTCTGATAGTACTCTGAACGAGCTTATCAAGAGGTATACTAAGGATTACGTAACATGTCCTCTTTGTGGTCAACCTGATACAGTACTGAAGAAAGAGGCAAGGGTCACTATTCTTGTGTGCGAGGCATGCGGAGCTAGAAACCCCGTGAGAGCCATTTGATGAGCAAGAATACTGGGCTCATCGAGGTAGGATTATGGATGTATATGTTAAGAAGTTCAAGTCCCAAGGAGAACTAGTTGTCGCTGTCTGTGACCCTGAACTTCTTGGTAGGTGCTATCAAGAAGGCAAATTGATTCTGGATATCAAGCGAGAATTTTACCAAGGATCACTTGTTACCTTTAAGGAAGCTTTAGAGTCAATAGAATCCTCCACGATCGCTAATATAGTGGGTGAGAGAATTATCTCACAAGCAATCAAAGCTGGTCTAATATGTGAGGAATGCGTATTGAGAGTTGCCAGCATTCCTCATGCACAGAGAATTGTTATGTGATATCAGAAGTTCTTTAGGTTTCTCAGGTAACCTGATAATGTACCAACTCTAGGCGAGTGAATCACTAATGGCCAACCGAAAACGGTTTTGTGTTGTCTGCGGATCTGAAGAAACACCAGCAGTTAAGTTGACTAAGGGTCTATGCCCGAAGTGTCTGACCGCCGAGGAACATGAAATCGAAGTACGGACAATTCCAAATGTCAAGTTTTGTAGGGTATGCGGAAGTCTGGAAGAGAGAGGAAAGTGGCTCACACCGACCAACAACGGTTTAAAAGAGGATCTTCTAGCACTCACAAAAGCGATTGCGTCTAGATTTACTGGGACAAAACAAGGGGAGGTTTCAGACATATCTATCCCCAGAATGCCCACGGCAATAGGCTCAAACAGCGTACTAGTGCCCATATGTATTAGAACTCGAGCAGCCAACCAGCAATGTCCTCAATTGGTTAAGACATTCAATGCGAAGATTAGATTGGTGCCGACGACATGCCAGAACTGCAACCTGGTCAAACAGAAATACTATGAAGCAACACTACAAATTAGAGCAACAAGCGGGAAGATGTCCAGAGAAGAGAAAACAGAATTACTGAATAAAATATACACGTTGGTCGACAAAAGCGCAAGAAAGAATAAACAATCATTCATTTCCAAGTTTGAAGACAAGCCCGCTGGATTTGACCTATATTTCGGTTCACGTCAAATTGCTTACCTAATAGCCTCAAGATTCAAGGTCGAGAAAGGAGTGACCTCGAAAGAGACCTTTAAGGCTGGAAAAGTAGATAAGTCAACAGGTAAAAGAAAGGATAAAGTAACAATTCTGATTAGGTTACCCAACACAGAAATAGATGAGATGGCTAGAATAGGCTAGCACGCAAGGGATCATTCCGAAGAGTTAAAATCCATGTCTGCCAGAATCTGTTCTAGCTTAGTTTCACCTTGGTCACAATGATACTGCGTTCGGAGAGATGATCGTGCCAAAGAAAGTGAGAGGACAACAAGAGCCCACTTACGAGAGTGAAATAAAACAAACTCGAATCCCTGGGAAGGGAGAAGTTGTGGGAATAATAGTGCAACAGCTTGGTTTTGACAGGGTAACAGTTAAGTGCAACGATGGGTATACGCGCCTCTGCAGGATTCCGGGGCGGATGAAGAAAAGAGTATGGTTACGTGATAATGATGTGGTACTCGTAGCCCCATGGGATTTTCAATATGAAAAGAGGGGTGACGTAGTTTGGCGCTACACAAGAGCCCAAGCCGAGTGGCTCAAAAACAGGGGCTACTTGAAAATGTAAGTCGCTCACCTACTTCTTTTGCTGCTTCAAAATCACTTCTTGGACTGGTCATCTAGGAATTCGCATTTGGTGAACGGTCATTGGCAGATAATAGTCTCGACCGATTGGAGCAGACAAGAATAGACTCCCACAAATTTAGGTTAAAGCGCAGTGAAGATCTGAAGACTATTGAGGGAGTAATAGATCAAGATACTCGACTAACACTTCGAAATCTAATGAACAGGAACACTTTCAGAGTGATCCACGGAGTCGTAGCGACTGGCAAAGAATCGAATGTTTACTGGGCTGAGGACACTGATGGACAAAGTCTTGCTGTCAAAGTCTATCGAACCTCGACAGCTGACTTTAGGCGCATGAGAGAGTACGTGATTGGTGATCCTCGATTTAAGAGGATCAAGGGCGGGACTCGCTCTCTCGTATTCACTTGGGCTGAAAAAGAATTCAAGAACCTGAAAATAGCTTTTGAAGTTGGCGTGCGTGTCCCAAAACCTATTGCCGTAGAGAAGAACGCACTTGTGATGGAGTTCATAGGTGAACCTGGTATCCCAGCCCCTAGAATGAAAGAGAGTCCTCCTAGCAACCCTTCTACGACATTCAAGACAATTCTTCGGTATGTAAAGCTTCTCTATAGTAAAGGCGAGATCGTCCATGCTGACCTAAGTGAGTACAACATCCTGATGTGGAAAGGACCCGTTATAATAGATGTCTCGCAAGCCGTTCACATTTCTCATCCTCTTTCCAAAGAATACTTGGAGAGGGATCTTCATAATATTTCGAAATATTTCTCTTCATTTGGCGTTTCAACCAAGAATGTTAAAGAAATGTATCAAGACATCACACGTAAGAAAAACAAATCGTTATAGTTCAATGTCCTAATCCGAGTCAAAGAGGGTGGGGTTGAATATGCAAGCGAGGGAGATCGTAAAAGTACCTCAAGCCAGAGTCGGCGTGGTCATAGGCAAAGACGGGGAAGTCAAAAGAAGAATCGAAGAAGAAACAAAGACAAGATTAGTCATAGACAGCAAAGAAGGAAATGTCACAATCGAGACCGCCGAGACCACCGATGATCCCCTCGCTGTTTGGAGAGCTAAGGATATTACTATAGCAATCGCAAGAGGCTTCAGCCCAAAGAATTCTTTCAGACTTCTTGACGAAGACGAAGCTATGGAAGTGATAGATCTAACGGACTTCGTGGGGCGATCTGAGAACGCTCTTAAGAGGATAAGGGGGAGGATAATAGGCGAAAATGGGAAAGCCCGGCGCGCAATAGAAGAACTCACCGGGGCAAATCTGTCTGTGTACGGGCGAACAGTAAGTATCATCGGAGAATTCGATCAGCTTACGGCCGCAAAAGAGGCTATTATGATGTTTGTCCATGGCGCCCAGCATGGCACAGTATACAGGTTTCTCCACAGAAAGGCTAGAGAACTCAAGAAAGCGAGACTCGAGTTGTGGAAACCCATAGTGGAAGAGAAAGGAGCTTAGTTCACATGAAACTGAAATAGTCGCACCATGTAAAACGAGTTTCTTTCATGCAAAACTCGATTTCTTTGTCTTGCTGATCATCACGTACGTTTCGTTCATAGACGCGTAACTCCGAAAACCTTAATATTGCATACCGTTTCTACAATATTCTGCAACCCATATGGTAGCATGATTCTCAGTGTCAGCGCCGGGGTAGCTCAGCTAGGTAGAGCAGCGGGCTGTTAACCCGTCGGTCACACACGTGGACTCCATGTGGGCTACAGGTTCGAAAGTAATGAGGAGATTATTGAAATGAATCCTCTCAAGCCGAATGTCCTGTCCCCGGCGCCAAAGTATATTTGGACAGCAATGGACGGAACGTCGACTTGCTTAAGAAGCGTGATAGATTAAGGTGCTCCGGTCGTCTAGTCCGGTCATCTCCTAGAGTCCGACAGGATAGAGGCCCTTCGAGCCTTTGACGCGGGAAGCCCCGATCCCTTTGTGGAAGGGCTCGCGAATTCAAATCCCGCCCGGAGCACCATTCATATGCTTCATGCCTCGGAGATTCCTTCATTCGCTCTTGGATTTGATCTTGTTCTTTGCGAGATGTTTTCAGCCAGTTGAAAAAACCAGATCTGCCTCGAAGACGTTTTCAGTAACTTGATTCAGGACTCTGGAATACTAGAGTGTGCCAAGAACGTCGATGCAGCGATTTATGCGACCTAGATTCCCAATTGAGGTGTGTAAATACCTTTTGGAGACCTGTACTAGCTAGTATGGCTAGCACTACTCCTTTCGATTAGGGGAATTCAAATAGCGTGATCTCTAGTTAGCAGGCTGGAGCCGTGAAAACGATTACGAGTCTCACTCCTTTCGGATTTCCAGATCATTTCACTGCGGACATCCTCGAGTCAGTCTTTATGATAGTATCGGTGATACTATTCATCGCAATCCTGCTAACGATCAACCAGTTGCGGCAAAAGTTCTCAGCGACAACATGTCTAGAGTTGGGAGGATTGGTGATCCTTTTCACAATAGCTGCTGATTCTCAAATACGTTCAATCATTTTTCAAAATCTACTTGAGCCATTCATTGATTCGCTATTGGGACCACTCAAGAAACTCCTTGGATTGCTCCTGAGCCGAAGCTTCTGACAAAAGAGCTATCAAAGCACCAAAACTGTCTGCTGATTGACAAGAGGACCACTAGCCCTCAGTCCCCATTGGAGATATCCTCCTTTGGCTGTCTGACTGACGAACTGACATCATCTTTCGAGGAAGTTGTACGGTATAACGGGAATTACCTACCTAGAGTTACCACCGTTGAGCATATTCCAGATTATTGGCGCTATGGTGTTCTTGAAGAAGTTGAAGCCTGCAACCCAGTCTAGGCATATGACGAAAATGAACACACAAACACAGAGTTCAACAATACGTCCAGCAGTAAACCTAAGAGAAACTGCGCGTCGCAAGACTATGATGAACTCAGCGAACATGACAATTGCGGCAATACCAAATGCCGCATCTAAGATGGGCTTCAATACATACAAGCCTGACAGAGTTTCGCTCATTGAATTGTGCTCACTCCTAGAGCTCTGTACTTTGGGTCAGCGTATAAATACTCAACATTTGAGCTGTGATAGCATTCGACAACTCTCTCAAACCCAGAAGTGAGAATTCTAATTCCCATGTTCTCTTAGTGCGTTGTGGAATGTTTTCTAGCAAGGAAGCTAGTCAGGAACTGGTCCTTGGTGGAACTGAGTAGTGCTGAAGTATAGACGGTCTATGATTAGAAAAATCGAGTCAACCATCTGAAGACGTAGAATTTCTTCGAAATAGCTAACAGGTTCAAAAGAAGACCAAAAAAAGAGGAAGTGGGTGTGTGTCTCTAGAAGCACCGGTGAATCACCGAGCTTCCCTGTTCCTTGTACTCTTTGTTAGTTATCCAAAGTTTCTGGAACGTCTTGAGACTTGACAGTATTGAACCACCCATCCAGACTGAATACTGGCGTTCTGGAGGAGCAATGATCTTTACGTCGACCTCTTCGGGGGTTAGCTCCTTTATCTCTTTCTCTAGGCGCTCTTTCAATCCAGGGAACATAGTTGAACCGCCACTAAGAACAATGTTTGCATATAGTTCTCTTCTAAGGTCTACGTCGCACTTCCTGATCGAGTCCACAATTGATTCATCGAGTGGTGTAGCTTCCATTCCTATTACTCCTGGGTTGAAGAAGACTTCGGGTGCAAGGAATCGTTCAGCCCCAATGACTACTTTTTCTCCATCGGGCAGAACGTATTCTTTTTGCATCTCAGTGACTTTCTCGGCTAGTTTCATTTCCTTTTCTGGTTCTAGTGCCACATAACACAGTTTCTCCTTTATGTCTCGAACGATTTCCCTTTCGGCTGAAGATACCAGACTGTATCCTCTTTGTCTCAGCAATCGACGCAAATACTCAGTAATGTCTCTTCCACCTAGATCCACCCTGTTGATAGCGTGAGTTAAGGCAAAACCTTCGTAGATTGGAACTATGTGAGTTACTCCATCCCCCGAGTCAACGACGAGGCCTGTGGTTCGGCCAGAAGCATACAAACTGAGAACAGCTTGCATGGAGACATACATCGCCGGAACGTTGAATGTCTCGAACATTATCTCTGCCATCTTCTCTCTGTTCTTCCGTGGATTCAGTGGTGGCTCTGTTAGCAGTATTGGATGTTCGGATGGGTTTACCCGTAAGTCGTTGTAGAACGTAAAGTGCCATATTTTCTCCATAGCCTGCCAATCGAGTATCATTCCGTGCTCAACTGGGTAGACCAAGCGTAGAACTCCTCTGAGATTCAACGCTTCTTCTCCAATGTAGTACTCTCTCGTATAGTGCTCCACATCAGTCATTATCGATGTGTATTTTGGATATCCGATTATAGTCGGCCAGACACTCCTAGGGCGATCCTCTCCAGCGTACCCGTTCTTGGTCAATCCACTTCCATTGTCCAAAACGATGGGTTTGGCTGCAACGATTTCTTCTCCAAGTCCTGACATCTATATAATTCACCTTTCAATTATGAGCTAGTGTTTTGTATTTCTCTACTCAATTCTTTCGGAAAACCGTATAAAAAGCTTTATAGCTCATTCATTCCATTTTTATTATGATTAATATGAACGATAGAACTCACACTGCAAGTTTCGTATCAGCAGCTGTAGGAGGCGTCGAGGCTCGGGAGATGTTATTGGAGGCATTGGTTGCAGGTCCTAAATCTGGGCTGGATCTGCGGCGCTTCCTTGTAAAGAAGCTGAAGTCAAGAGTCTCTAACGCCAAGTTGTACTACAACCTCCAGGTTCTCTCTGAAGCCCGACTTGTTAAACTCCATAGCAAATGGCGTGGGAAGGAAGTTGAATTGGACCCGATGTGGTTGCAGCCCGTTCGAGAGTACTTTGGGGTCGAAGTTCCAGTCGTCTGCGTTGGCGGCCTGGAAGAACGCTTTAGAAGCCCAAGCCTCCTAGAATCTGCCCTGAAGCTTGCCGATATTAAGCCCATTAGGTATTATTTTGTTGCCCGCGACGAGTTAAGAAGAAAAGTTTCTGGCGTGCCAGGTAACGTTAAGTTTATCTATGTTTCTGAAGAGTTGATGGAAGGGGATCTTGCCGGTCTTAACCGTGTGTTTCAGGGGATCATTTCTGATGAACTCGACTCCCATGAGGTTATGGTTGATCTGAGTGATGGCGGAAGACTAGGTGTGCTAGTCCTCTACAAGCTGGCTGAGGACTATGGACTGCGCCGGTTCTATTTGCCAGAGTCTAAGCAGAAGATAGTCTGGATCTCTTGATCGAGCTATTGCCAATTGACCAAGAATTGGTGCTGTTGGTTATCCTAGCGGATTTTCCGCCGTTAGAGGAGAACTCGGGGATTACGTTTGATATGCTTAGTTGACTGCAGTATCTTACATCATTTTTGAAGCCTATTCTTATGAGACGCTTCCCGTGCTTGGTGCTGGACAGAATTGAGTATAGAAGAAGGTTTACCACATTCCGTAACTCAGGCGTCAGCTGTTGGGGGGTCTTGCGTCCAATCATGGTTACCAGGAGTTCTGCGCAGATTCTGTCATCTTGACTTTGCTTTCCTCTGGCGCCAGCCTGGATTATTGATATATTACTATTCTCTTGTTCTATTAGCTTCCTTGATAGTTCGGCCATAGCCCCAGCATTTAGTAGCGCACCAATCACTACCTTTTTGTCTGAAGGTAACTGCTTGCATCCCTCAAGTATCTTTGTGCAATTTGTCGTAGTTAATACAATGTTCTTACCTCGAACTGTCCGAGGGGTATATTCGAGTGGTGAGTTTCCAAGTGTGAATCCAGGTATTCTCAATCCTTTTCTTTCGCCCGCCAGTATCGGATCAGGCACTGTTTTCGCAATCTCTCTTGCTTGATTAACGGTCAAAGTCGGAAAGATACTTAGTGCTCCGTTTTCTATTGCGGTGATTATGGTACTGCTAGCTCTTAGTACGTCTATCACTATGATCATGTCACTATCTTTGGCTGCTTCTCTTACCCCTCGCAATCCACTCCTTATCGCAACATTTTGTCTCAAAACTATCTCACGTTTCAGTCCATCTTGGTGCTGACTTGCAAGCAGGAGAGTACATTCAATTCAACCTTTTCGATTCTTTCGTGTTCGCCTTCTTAGTTCTAATGACTTCAATAGGAGTTCCGACATAGATGTTGGTTACTTTCATCGTTATCCTAAGAGGCTTGGCAAATGTTTCTTCGATCCATTCTCTGGTTTCTTGTTCCGCTTTTTCCCGAGTGACTGCTTCTTTGTTAATATCAATTCTCAAGAAGATATTGTACGGATCACTTTCGTCTTTGCTCTTCAGCAATGCAAGGAATGCCTTTGAGCCCTCAGGCACATCAATACTACCTTCGTATTCGATCCATGTTCGGTCGGATGATTCAACTGCAGACATTTTCACGCCTTTTAGCGCCTTTATGCTCTTTAATGTCTCTAGCATTCTGTTCGAGTCTTCCTTGAATTGCACTTCTCCTATGAGAGATGCTTGTAAGTAGAAATCAATTCTGAATATAGGCAAGTGGTTTTCCTCCTTTTCTTGCTGACTGTCTCACCAAATCTTGTCGTCGCGTGAAGAACAATATTAAGATCTTCGCATTCTGTTTTATCTCATTGCCTTATTCTTTGTCTAATGTTTGAGATCTCTTTCTCTCTTTTTCAGGATTCTGTATGAGTGGACTATTCTTTGTAGGGCGGTTACGTTAGCTAGTACCGCCGTGATGATCAAGCCGTAAATCAGTATATATTCATTGAGCGGGCCGATGATTCCTGTTACGGATAATATTAGTAATCTTTCAGATCTTGCTGCTATCCCCACATCGGATTCCCTGATCCCTGTTGCCTCACTTTTCGCTCGTGTGTAACTCACCATAAGTGATCCTGCTATGGCTATGCAGACCCATATTCTGACCTGTATTGACAGTATCTCTACACCTCCAAGCGGCGCAGTGACAGGATTGAACAGATAAGAGATGAATATGATTGAATCACCGTACCGATCAAGCAGGGAGTCTAGGAATCCGCCCCATTTGGTCACCTTTTTGGTAATCCTAGCTATTGCTCCATCAACGCCATCCATCAATCCTACGAAGAAGACTACTACGCCGAATAATATGTATTCTCCATTCACCATCAGAAATGGAGTTAATGTGGCCAAAATCGCTCCGAAGGCTGTTATCATGTTGGGAGTCAACTTAAAACGTATCAATACATCCGCTATGTAGTCCACTAGTGGTCGAAATAGCGCCCTTAATCTTAGTCTACTGTTACTCATTCTCGACATCTCTATCGAGTTTTCCTGCTCTTACTGTTATTTGACCACACACTACGGCGTCTTCAATTACTGCGGAGTTGCATATCTTTGAGTCACGCAGTATGATTGCGTTCCTTAGTTTTGCAAATGTCCCAATGGTACATTTGTTTTGAATTGATACAGAGGGTCCTATAATACTCCCTTCACCGATGATACATCTTTCTCCGATAAGTACCGGTCCCACGATTTTAGGGGGCCGAGTCTCATCGCCATCGGAGCGTCCACCGCTGACTTGTGACGTTGTCTGATGGGGATAGAAGTGACCTGAGTTCTTTTCGCTTACAAGCTTTTTTCTAAGGATAAAACTGTTAGCGTTAAGCATCTCCTCAATTGTATCAACGTCAAACCAATACTGTTTGCCACTAATCCGTATGCATCGGCCTAGCCCAGTTTCAGTAACATACTCATTTAATGCATCAACTACCCTTTTCGATCCTTTTCTTGCAACAACATGGGCATACTCGAATAGCTTTCTTGGGCATACTGAGACGCCTATGGAGGTGCTTGCACTAGTCTTCTTGTCGTCTTTCCCCTTCTCGTTGCCTATTTCGGAACTGTAGAATCTGAGCATTGTCGATCTGCTACCTCTTTGTCCCTCATAGCATAAGACGGATGTTCTTTTGGATCGAAGATCTTCTCTGCTGGTAGCAACACGAACCACATTCTTCTCAGTGTGGCTCTTCACTAGCTCACTGATTATCTTGTGTCCCAAGATGAGGTCAGCTGGAATTAGAAGAAAATCACCGTAAATGTATTCCTCGGTTGCAAGAAAGGAATAAAGTGGCCCTTCTCTGTATCTGTTCGCCTTGACGCACTCAATCTCAATGGTGCTATGTTCCTTTGAGGTCTTGAGATATTTGACTATTCTCGATCCCAAGTACCCCGTGGCAACGACTATTTCTGTGATCCCAGCTTCCTGAATTGAGTCTATTACATAATCGATAAGAGGTCTGTTCGCAATTGGCAGGAGGGCTTTTGGAGTCACCGAAGTCAATGGAGAGAGTCTTGCCCCACTTCCAGCAGCCAGCATTACAGCTTGCACCTTTTTATTCAACTCCCAGGATTTCTATTCTATTCTCCCCACGCATGACTTATTCTGTCGAATTTGGTGGGCCCATGATTATAGATGCTGGAAACAGTCTGCACTTCTCTATCAGCAATCCTGGGGTTTATAACTATTGCAGAAGAACTAGTTTGCTGAAAGTAGGATTGGAGAGCATACTGAGTTTTTGATAATAGCCTGCCCTGAGATGTACCGGGTTTGAGCAGTTCTAGTTTTTTTGTAAGAATGTGTAGGGCAGCGGCAAATCACAAGCTAATGCGAGGTTTGGGGTACAGAGTATTCAGAAGTAGGCTGTCTGTACCAGCTACATACTATAACAGATATGCATTGGACATAGAAGATCTCAAGGCAGGGGCTGCACTTATCTTTTTGACTACTTCTACTTCTTCGGTCGCCATAGTATCTTATTTGCAGATATTTGTTTTAGTTCCAATATGCCTGTTAATTAGTTATGGAATCTCCATCTGGTTTTATGATTCAGTTCCAAGGAAATTCGAAAAAGAAAAGGCGATAATCTCGTATCAGGTTCCTCTTATAGTTCAAGAAATTGTCTTGGCTTCTGCCGGGTCTGGATCGATATTCGATCTCGTAGTTCTGGTTGCAAGAGGAAATCACGGCACTGTATCAAAGGCGTTCTCCAAGATCGTAAAATATATTGACAACGGAGAGGAACCTGAGAGACTTGTTAGGAAATATGCTAACTCTCAACCTTGCGAATCCCTGCGACGATATCTTCTGGACGCGCTCTCAGTTGACTTGGATTGGAGTGAACTGAAGAAGGTTCTCAAAGAAAGGAAAGGAGAGGCAGAGTTCGAGTATCAGAGGTATACGATGCAAGTTGAAAGCAGAGTTCTGATTATAGTGGGGTTGGGCACCTTCTGGCCAATCATCTTCTCAGTGGCAGTTTTTGTGAACAGTCTGTCAAACAATCTGCTTTCAATGATCACCATGGCTTTGCTGTTTGTTGTGCTACTCCTAATTCTACAGAAACAATTGATGAAAGCCGTCAGAAGGACAGAGATTCTTGGAGAGGAACGAAACGTTCAAGGAATGAATGGGTTGCTTAACCATACAGCGAAGGAAGAACTGCAGGAGCTAATGGTTGTTCTATCTCTTATCGGGGAACTGCTATACAGGGAGAGAGTCTCCCCCGAGTCTGCATTAAGAGTAGCAAGCGAGACGTATAATGGATGGCTTAGCCCAGTAATTTCGGAAACCGTACGCAGGATTCTGTACAACGGCGAAGCATTCAACGACGCTTGGCTTTGGCTAAGAAACAAGTTCTCTAGTGACCAATGTCGCCAGATAATCGGCATGTTACCACGGATGATCGAAAGAACTGCAGAGGAGGCTGGAGAAAGACTGACTGAAGTAGTGTCTTACGTGAAAGAGAATCAAGCCCTAATCGAAGAGAGAGAAAATGTACTCTCAGCTCAGAGATTCAAAGCTAAGCTCCTTACATTATTCTCCTCAGCGGCTCTCGGCTTGATTGGAGCAATCTCTCCATTATTTGCAATGATTGGCACTAGGCAGCTTAGTACTCCTGCGTTTGGATTCTCGGTTCTGAGTCATGACACAATGATCCCAACAATCGTACTTTTATTTATGACAACAATAAACACATTCAATGCAATGAAGACCGTTGGAGTAGAGAAGCCACTTGTATACACTTGTTTCTGTACTTCAGTCTTCCTTGCGGCATTTGCTATTTCAATTCATCTAATGAGTGGGTTGGTTTGAGATCCTCGAAATCACAAGAATAATGAGAGAATCCACAGTAGAAGCTTAGGCTAGTCAGCTGTTCTTGCCCTTCTCAATCATGACTGCGAAAATAGGAATGAAGACAATTGTTTTATCTTGCTGATACCTCTCACTTCAGTGTCGAGGAGAGGCAACTCAGTGACCTTGAATTGATCAGAATATATGTGGCGAATTCTGGTCAAGTGTTGACTCTGCATTTCTCTTCTTGCCTTGCAGAATCGACATGAAACTTCTTCTGGAAAAATCATGTTTACTATTATGTGCTCTACTGGGATCTCATATTCATAGAGGGCTGTCAGAAGCATCTCGGTTTGTTCTATGGCCATTGCCTCCGGAATCATTACCGGAACAAAGCTGGTTACACTCTTGTTGCTAAGTTGCTCTCTGGCTTTCTCGACCGTTTTCTTGAGTCGCTGTAGGACTTCTATGCTGTCGTCCTTCTCATCCTTCCCACGCCCAATTATAGCTTTAAGACCTCCCCAAACGCGTCCCATAGAGTACCTGAGTTTTATCAGCTTTCCGAGCCAGCTGTTTAACACATCAGGCAATGACAGTAAGCGCAGAGTATGTCCAGTGGGTGCAGTGTCAAAAACTATGAGTTCATGTTCGGGTCTTTCAATGTATTCCAGAACTTTTGCAAAAGCCAAGGCTTCATCCGCACCAGGAGCAGAACCCATGTCAAAATCACCAATCGAGTCCAACCCCGGAAAGGAAAGATCCTTTTCCTCTGTCTTCGTAACACCTCCTTGCATCTGTTTTAAGGCGACTTTGGGATCGATCTCCAAGGCAGAGAGGTTCTCAACGCCTTCAACCGCCTTTACCTCAGGTCCAATTTTCTGCTCGAGAATAACTCCTAGACTATGCGCGGGATCAGTACTTATTACCAAAACATCGTAGCCTTGGGCTGCCGCCCAAATAGATGTAGCAGCGGCACAGCTAGTCTTGCCTACTCCACCTTTACCACCGAACAGCAAGAAACGCTTTCCTGAATCAACCAGACTCTCGAGTGTCAAAAGAAGTCACCATTTTTATGTAAGTCTCTCAATTGGCAAAATGATGTCTGATCATTCTGCTAGACATCAAAAACTGACATCGTAAGGTGAAGAGTGAAGACTTCAGCATATAAATATTAGTATCAGAATTGGGACGAATCCCAATCGGAAGTGCTTCTAGGCAAACTCGTGACCGCATGAATATCGCTATCGGGCCTTACTTAACCCAATCGTTCAATCTTGAGCATCCTGTTATTGAAAAGCTTGAAAAACAATCTGAAAGTGTTGCTTACGCCTACGCGCTTGATCATGTCTTCAATTTCATCATAGAGGCTTCCGTGGCTAAAGAACTGCTCTACGTTGCTCAATTCCATACCAAGCTCACTCGAGAAACTCATGATCAATGATCTCACCTCGGGTCGAAGCGTCACAGTAGTGTGCTTCGAGGATATCAATAATTGAATAATCTTCTCATCCACAGAGACGGGGCCTCTTCCAGCATTCGTATCTGCATAACTCATCGCGAGCCAAACGGAGTTCGAATCCAAATTGCTTTGAGTATCGCCTATAACTCTGACAAACACTTTAACCCATTCTGAGAGGTTGGACACATTCGAGTGGCCAGCCGGTAAAATAGATACGGTCGCATCTTGATCGGATGAGTACATCGTGATCAGTGAGTTGTCGATATTCCTTGGCATGGCTTCTATGACGGTTATCCGATTTCTCATTAGGAATCCGCTAATACTGTTGAAACTTGATACGAAATTATCGCCGAGTAGAATGACGTTTCCTTCTTGGCGTGGTCTGAGAGCTTCGTCAATGATCCACGACTGGGTTTTGAGTCCGTCGTCTCTGATTCTTATTCCTTCAACCCTACGAACGCTGAAATTCTTGTCGATCCAGTAGATATGAACGTGTGGAGCTGGTTCACGCAGTATATTCTCCTGATCCATTATTCTAGATATTTCTTCCTCGGAGACAATCACTCTCTTGGGAAAGCTTCTCGAGACAGGGCGCTTGCAGAGCGTACAATAGCCCCTTGCCTCGAAGACCTCATTCGAGTGATTCTGCTGAAGTCGTTTATTATTCTCCATTTCCCAACCCGCCATCCTTAGCTTCATGTTCTGTGATTAGTTTAAGCAACCGTAAGAATGGAGACGAAACACTTATGCCGTCTTTCGCACTCACAAGGTAGTAGCCATTTAGTCGTCTTTTTCTAACGTATTGGTCTAGGTCGCTCTCTCCAATTGACCCGTCTGACAAGTCTTTCTTGTTCCCAACAACAACTATCGGAAACTTCTCTGCCATTCCGACATCCAACATCATCGATAGCCATTCATCAAGATGCAAATACGATTCTATGCTCCCAACATCAAATGCGAGTATTGCGCCTCTCGACCCCTTTGACCACAGTGGCAGCAATGCCCTGAATTGCTCTTGACCGCCTACGTCCCATATTTGGAACTTGAACTGTTGGCCATTCTCGGCCTTCAATACTTTGGTATAGAAGTCGCAACCAATTGTGATCCGTTCCGCCGGATTGAAGCAATCTGAAACATATCTTCTAATCAAACTAGTCTTACCCACTCCTCCGTCTCCAGCGACAATGATCTTGAGGACACTGTTCTGATGTTGAAGATATCGCACCTCAGGCAACTCTCGACCCTCCTGTATCAGAAGGCCCGTTCAAAGTCTTCTATTATCGTTTTCCTTAGCATAATATAAAAAGTCCAACGAGAATATGTTGAGAGAAGCTCTAAAGGTCTAGTGCAATAAAGGAGATCGGCTGAAGCGACAGCTTATTTCAGCCCAACTAGCGACCAACTTGGTTTGTTGCTTCATTGGTGGTCTTTTTATCTCTACATTCGACACTGAGAGATGGCTACCCCTAAGAAAGGGTTTTATGACCTCCCCATGCCTCCCAGAACCATCCTAATTCTCATTGAGGGGGTAGCCACCAAACCCTGATACCTTTTTAATAAGATGCAGAGACAATCAAGAATACCATGTAGAGAGCATGCGAAACTACTGGGGCCAGAATTCTACCGTGCCTTATGCGGAAACACAAACCCAGCATCATCCCTAACACAGTCAATGGGAAGATCGACCAAGGGCTAAGGTGCATGACGGAGAAAAAGAGAGACGCTACAACCAATCCGATTGGGCCCCCGTAACTTGTCTCAAATCCCTGTTGAACAAATCCTCTCATGATGATCTCCTCAACTGGTGCCACGATCATCGTAATTGACAAAAGAAGCAAGACAAGTTCCAGGGGAGAAGTTACGGTGAAGGCCGCTACAATGTATTCCGCATTTGGCTGAGGACCTAGTGCTATCTCATTTAGAAACGACGTGATCGATGAAATGGGAATCATCGATAATCCAATCAGTCCTCCAATTACTATATCTGCCATAACCTGAGCCCAGTTTCCAACACGTATTCCTAATTGGTGGCGAGTCATCCTGAGCCTCTTCATATAGATTAGAAGCGGTACTGCAAGTAACACTTCTGAAGTGCCCATGATAGCCGTGCCCACGGGCGATCCAAGTATTTTGAATTTCAGTTGGTCAGACATACTGTTGAGAAATGTGTTTAGAAAGGAAGAGAGGATGGCATTAAGTAGCAAGGTGTACAGAGCAACTTCAAATGAGGGCTTCCATTCCCAGTTAGCTCTAGTCGATTCGAGATTTGAATCGCTCATACCAATTCATCAGTTATTCTTCAATAAGTCTAGAATATCGATTCCTGTGAATCTCTACTTCAGTATAGGATCGACGAACTTGCCTTCATTAACGTCAAACAGTCCCATATCAGTTAGTTTGAGTTCTGGGATCACGGGGAGAGACAAGAAGCTAAGAGTCGTTATTGGCGATTTCACTTGAACCCCAAGATTCCCGGCATGGTCTTCAAGGAACTGCTTTTTCTCAGCAACATCTTTCGCTGACTCAGCACTGATCAATCCAGCGATATCTAGTTTTAGCGATGCGATAAGTTTCCCGCCACTTGATAGTGCCACACCACCCTTGATAACAGAAACTGTCTTCGCAGCGACGCACATGTCAAAAGGATCCGAACCGACGACAATCATGTTGTGGGAATCGTGGGCAATGGTCTGAGCGATTGCACCCTTAAGGGGACCTAAGCCTGTGATAAAACCCTTCCCTACATTTCCAGTGCAATGATGTCTCTCGACCACTGCTGCATGCAAGATATCACCCGAAGCTCTTATTGCGCGATCCTTGATCTTGAGTCGTCCTATTTCTTTCAAGGTATAGAGTGTTCCTTCCCTCAGTTTGATGACTCTAACTTCAACTTGGTCTTTATCCTCCAAAGACCGAATCAGAAAGTCGGATTGTGTCAGTCCTTTCCTCAACCTTATCGTGTTCATAAGTCTGGCAGGATGTATGAACCTTCTCCCGTAGGCAACTTTGCTTAACTCCTTTCCCTGAACAATAACCTTTCGTATGTCCACTTTTCCAAGATCATTTAGTAGAAGAATGTCCGCAACGCGACCTGGAGAAATACTACCCATCTCATTGTCCATTCGCATGTAGGATGCAGGATTGATGGTCACTAACTGCAGAGCAGTAATAGGATCCATGCCTTCAGATATGGCTCTTCGTAAAATACGGTCCATGTGCCCTTCGAATAGGAGATCATTGACAGCAAGGTCGTCAGAGACAAGCATGCAGTGCTTAGTGTCTAATGTTCCACGAACTAATGGCTTAATCAGACTACTGAGGTCTTTGGAGGTCGAGCTTTCCCTTATCATTAGCCACATTCCGAGCCTGAGTTTCGCTAATCCCTCTTCTCCGTCTATAGACTCGTGGTCCGACCAGATTCCCGATGTAATGTAACCACAAAGCTCATTGCCTCGCAGCCCTGGGGCATGTCCATCAATTGGCACGCGCATCCTACGAGCCAGTTCTAGTTTGCGGATCACTGTAGTCGAGCATGAGAGAACCCCAGGAAAATCCATCATTTCGCCGAGGCCAATAACCGTAGGCAATCTTAATGCACCTGATATCTCTTTCAGAGTTAAGTGCGCTCCTGATGTTTCTTTGTTAGGTGCAGAGGGAACGCATGATGGAACAACAAAGAACACGTGAAGAGGAAGCCCCCTCGCCTCTTTGATCGATAATCTCAAACCATCAAGACCAGCAACGTTTACGAGTTCATGTGGGTCCCAAACTATGGAAGAGGTGCCATGTTGAGCCGCAACTCTCGAAAACTCCGTGATTGTGAGCATACTACTCTCAACATGGAGGTGGGCGTCAATAAAACCTGGCACAGCATACATTCCATCTGCATGTATCACTGAAGTCTTATTCCCGATCGAATTGGAAGCTTCTCCCACGAATACTATTCTTTCTTTCTTTACGACTATGTCGGACTTGTATAATTCGCGAGTATTCACATCGACGATGTCCGCACCCATGATGACTAAATCAGGTTTGACTTCACCCAAGGCAGCATCTATGTACTCACAAAGTGTGAAATTCGTCAGCCTCCCATACACCAATCCTAGGAATCGGCAATAACTATCAATACTCTTTATATGTATGTTTTTAGGATTCTTAACTACTGTGAACCCAAGCTGCATTACATCATTGAGGGAATCTAGTTGGAGCTTAAAGCATTAATTGAGATTACTAGACCGCACAACTGTCTCATGGGTGGGCTAACATGTGTAATAGGTGTGCTAGCCGCAGACAGAATGTTTTCGCTCAGCTTGGCTACTTTAGCCCCCGCAACTTTTCTATCAAGTCTTATTACGTTGTTTCCCTCCAGAATTGTCGAAATCCTAATTCTCACATACCTCACTTATGTGTTCATAGCTGCAGCTGGTAACATAATAAACGATATCTACGACGTTGAAGTCGACAAGGTCAACAAGCCCAATAGACCAATACCCCGTGGTGGGCTGACACTTGGGCAGGCTAAGGCACTGACAGTGATTCTATGGTTCGCGGGTGGCATTCTTGCATTCTCCACAAGCTTGATAGCTGGTATAATGGCAATGATTTTCGCTGCATTAGGATATCTCTATGCTGCAAAAGTCAAGGCACTTGGAGCAGTTGGCAACTTCGCTGTTGCATCAAGTTTCAGTTTCGGACTTTTCTATGGAGCAATCGTTGCAACCGAATCTAGGCATTACTTCGAATTCCTTGGCGGTAATTCACTGTTCTTTTTGCCTCAGGTGATATGGGTCTATTTCTTGACGTCTTCATTCGTTCTGTTTGGTAGAGAAGTCATCAAAGGAATTGAGGACCTTCGGGGAGACAAACTAAGATCGGTCAGGACAATCGCTAGTATTCATGGCGCCAAAACCGCCTCCAAAGCAGCTGCAATCTCTAACATCTCCGGTATAGTTTTCTTCAACTTAAGCTGGGTACTGGATCAAATGAAACTAGTCATGTTTCCATTGGTAACTCTAGGAAGTCTAGCTGTTCTCGGTTCGTCAGTGTTGATATTGAAGAGTTACACAATACCGAAACAACAGAAGAGAGCAAGCTTACTTGACAAGATCGGTGGATTCTGTGGACTAGCTGAATTCTTACTTGTGAACATCTTCTACTTCTACATATGAAAACGACTGGTCAAGGTGGAGCCAAGTGGAACAAGATTACTTTCTCTTTGTCGAATTGGGTAAGTCATTTCCCAATTCAGAGTTGAGCTTGGCGACGGCCCGAAGTACGTCGATTGCCCTTCTCGCCTGATCAGGAGTAGGTTCTCCAGACGAGATTATAAGGGTGTTTCGCAGTCTGCGCAAGTGTATAATGCTGCCTTCAGGAACTGATATTCCCTTCAATCTTAGTTTGGATAGTTGTTCTTCAATGGTCATTGGAGCGTCCATTTTGAACGGGTAGAGTTCAAGGAGTCTAGACACAATGATACGTTCTGTTTCCATGTCGCAGTATTCAACACATGATCTGTATTCTCCTTCCTTGAACAACTTCAGACCGTGCTTCAACGGATGGTTCGTTTGGTCTTTGTGTTCAACGTCACTCGCTTGAGATGTGAGAGCATTTACAGTATTGATCGCGCCAAAACCAGAAGTCCTACGTATGCTTTTGAAGCGTCTCGAATTGATCAGGATGCTCAGTTTGGAACCTGCTTGTCTAAGCGGAGGCGCTACAACTGATATGAAAAGCCCAGAAATCGCTCCCAAAGTGATGTTATCTCCAAGTTTGTAGGCAAAAAGAGCTAGTCCGAATTCAAGGCCGCTGTCAAAAGATGTCCAAAGCGATTGTAGTGTAGTAAACAATAGATAAAGAGAAGTTAGGGGGAGCAAGATTCTCTCACACATATTGGGAAACAGTATGTAACTAGCAAGGATAACTAGATAGAATGAGAACGCTGAGAAGAATAGTCTCTCGACGGCCACGGCGCTTAATGAAACAGTACTAACCAAGGCAAAGGGTAGGAGTACAACCATCGTAAAATCAAACGATAACAAGATCAATGCCACATTGCGATTCCGCAATCTGTACAGTATGAAAATGGTTGCAGATAGGGCACTAATAAGAGCAATAGGAAATGACAATGGAAGTGCAACGTAAGCCAACTGTAAGAACCCTATTTTATGTGCGAAGCGAGCTTAATTAAACACAACCAGTATTTATCTACCCCTTCTCCTTCTCCTTCTTCGATTTGCTTTGTGGTTCACTACTTTCAAGCTCACTCTTCAATTGCTCAAGTTCTTTTTCGACTTCCCTCCTCTCAGTACTTCTGTCAGTCGAGGGAACTTTGGGCAACTGGCCAGACTCCTCAAGTGCGACCTCCGCTTCCAATTTCTCAAGCTCACCATCAACACTGGGTTGATCCTCATCCACTCCAAGTCCAGAACTGAGTATCTCTGAGGTCTGCTCAACCTCACGCATCAACGATTCAGTCCTAGCGATCTGCTCGACCGACTTTTCGACATCAACAAGTTTCTGAGCTTGCGAGAGCTCTCCAGCAGCTAAGTTGAGTGCCTTATGCATCTCAACATCATCGGATGCACTCTCGATGGCTTGGATAGAATCCTCAAGACTCGCTCTCATCCGATCATATCTATTCATCAGGATCTGGCATCTCTGCCATCTACCTAAGTAAAACTTGCCCGCAACCTTATTCCTGTGCTTAACGCTTTCTTTAGCTTTCTCATAGTATTCCATTGCCTGCCTTTCAAAGCTACGACTTCTGAAAGTCAACTTATTGATCGATGACCTTATTTGACCAACGCTTTCATCTTTGCTTTTCTTCTTACCAAAGATTCTTCCAATGATGTCACTCAAATCCATCACTCAGCCATCTACAAATCAATGTTTATTAATGATTTACGTTATACCTTTGACTCCTTCAGTTTCTTGATCTCTTTCTCCAGTTCAGACTCTTTACCACTAGGTACGGGAAGGGCCGTCGTCGCCTCGACCTCAGCATCTATTTGCTGCATAGCCTGTGTTATATCCTCAGGAGTAACGGTAGAGGAAGCGATGGCTCTATCAACACTACTTTCAGTAACCTCTTGGGCTAGTTCCACATGCTGAAACTCCTTATCAATATCATCCACCATTTCAGCGATGTCAGGAACATTAACTGCTACTCTCAAATCTTTAAGAGACGACCTGACTTGTCCAAGCATTTGAGCCACGTCTTTAGCCATTTGACTCTGACGGAGCTTGAACAACATGCCCTCGATTCTGAGACGGTACATATCGATCCCTAAGGCCCACTTCTGATACCGTAGAAATTGTTCGACATACATTTTGGCGGCAGCATCGTTTCCTTCCTTTCTATATTGTAGTGCCTTTTCCCTGTTACGTCTATATTCAGTTTCGAGTTGTCTTCGCTGAAAATCCAATTTCCTGCAGAAGACATCAATATTCACGATTAGCTTCCTATAATCGGATCCCTTGAGCCACTGGGCAAAGCGTTTCAATGTAGATGGCAAAAAGGTTCACCACCATAACTAGCGGAATCCTTTAAAATAAACCTTTTTGCTTCGTAAAAGGACATATATAGTAAGGAGAAGTTCTCGGGTATTTCGTCTTGTGAACTAATTAGATGGCCCTAACATCCAGCCAAATCTACTTCAGGAATGTGAAACGTGGATTCCATAAGACTCCTAACGGTGGTATCAAAAAGTAAAGTGGTCAATGTGGAATGAGCAGGACAGCAGCTATACTTGCAGGTGGGCAGTCGCGGAGGCTAAGAGATAAAGCATTAATCCTATTGGCCGGTAAACCAATGATCATGCACATGATAGACAAGTGTAAGAAGGTCGTTGATGAGATCTTGGTGATCGTGAACTCTCAAGAGCAATCAGATACTTTTAGCCGAGAAATTGGGCACGCGCCACAATTTAAAATAGCAGTTGACACCAGGGAACCCTTTATAAGTCCACTCCTTGGAGCACGCACAGCATTTGAGAATTCGAGGAGTGAAACCACTCTTTTGCTTCCATGCGACACTCCACTCATAAGGACATCGGTGCTAGAACTGATTTTTTCAGTAATAGCTGATTGGGATGCTGTTGTTCCAAGGCATCCAGGTGGGCACATTGAGCCTCTTCATGCTGCTTACAAGACCGCTATTTCCCGCAACGTCATTGATGGACTGCTCTCATCTGGAAAAAGGTCTATGAAAGACCTTATAATAAGGCTCAGGACACTCTTTCTGTCAACTGACACCATCAAACAGTTAGATCCAGAATTGGAAAGTTTCACGAATATTAACACCATCGATGAACTGCGAAAGGTAGAGAGGAGAATCAACCGAGAAGACGATTAGATCACTGGTGATGTTATGACGACGAGCGGGCCAGCGCCAAGGATTGAATTAATAGGGGTCCAGGGTATACCAGCAATCAAGGAAGGGGATAATCTTCCCGAAATAATATACAAAGCTGCCGGGAACCAGAAGACGCCACTGAAAGAAGGAGACATAATTGTCGTCACTAGTAAGATTGTGTCACTAGCTGAAGGAAAAACTGTGGATCTAAGAACCGTAAAACCATCAACTTTCGCCAAGAAGATCGCGAATGAACTTGACAAGGATCCGAGACAGGTGGAAGTAATACTAGACGAAGCAGACTCCATTGTGAGAATGGCGCAGAATCATCTGATAGTAGAGACTAAACATGGATTCGTGTGCGCCAACGCAGGAGTCGACAAATCAAATGTGAAGGGAGAAAACACAGTATGTACGCTGCCTGATAACCCAGATATTTCAAGCAGGAAGATCAGGGAAGGCATAAAGCAGTTAGGTAGAATAGATGTTGCCGTGGTGATTTCTGACACATTTGGAAGGCCTTTGAGAGCTGGAGTAGCGAACGTAGCCATAGGGGTAGCAGGCTTAGCACCCATTCTAGATCTTCGCGGAAAATCTGACATGTACGGATACAAGCTCCGTGTTACTCAAATTGCGGTCGCAGACGAATTGGCAGCTTCAGCAGAATTAGTTATGGGTAAAACTAATTGGATACCAGCGGTGATAATACGTGGTTACACTTACAAGAAGAGTGAAGATGCAACTGCCAGGGAACTCATCCTGAAAGTGAATCAAGACATATTCAGATGAGAAATTGGCTACCTGGAGGTCGTTCATTTCTTCATGGTCATGGAGCAGTAACCCACGATGGCATCTGTTGATCCCTGTGTGTCATAGGATGTTGCGTATTTTGCGAGCTCCACCTTCGATGCACCCAACTTCTTCGCAGCAACTATGGTCATTGCGACTGGAGCGTAGCCACACATGGTCATATGCTTTTCTCTTACGTGTCTGAGGAGTTTCTCTTCATCAAGTGTTGTGATAGCTTTGATGGCTTCGCCATCGATATTTCTTATCCAATCCAATACTCTTTCAATCGGAGACATGCCTACTGGGGCGTACCCGTAGTGAATTCCGTAATGAGTCATATCAGTACTCGCTATGACTGCAATATCCCTCCCTGTCTTTCTGGCTGCTTCAGCAACAGCCTTGCCTACTTCAGTGCATGTGTCCAAATCGCTCAAAGAAGTGGCTATGGGAACGATTCTAAGTTTGTCTCCATACAATGCTTGGAGAAAAGGCAATTGAACCTCTAATGAGTGTTCACCTTCATGAACGGAGGGATCATCGGCAATCACATCCGCCTCCCTAAGTATGGCTTCAGAGAACTCTTCGTCGATCTGAACATCACCCAGTGGCGAACGCCAAACTCCTCGTTTCATGATGCCAACGCCAGCACCAAAACCATGGATAGGACCAATTAAAACGAATGTCTCTGGAACTCCATCCATTGCCACTCTGTAGTAGAGTGACGCGGCAACAGGCCCAGAGTATACATACCCAGCATGAGGAGATATGCCTGCTACGATTTTCCTACTACCTTTTTGAGCGACCTTCGGAACAGCCCCCGGACCTTGTTTGCTCAAGTAACATTTCTCGATGGTGCGAACTAAGTCGGAGCGATCCCCCGGGTAAAAACCGACCGCGAATGGCATCCTGATGGGTTTGCTATCTTTTCCTTTCTGTTTGTTCAAACACCTCAACCCGCATGCGATAGTTTTTCACTGAAGAGTCAATTGAATACTAAGATGAATGGCTACTAATCTATTTCTATTGGACGCAAAGGATGATTCAAAACTAGCGTTGATTAACCTTCTTGGATGCGACTATTCTCTTCTTCAGCTTGGTACCGCACACCGAACAAGTCCCCATATTTGTTGAGAACTCATATTCTCTGAAGCAACCAGGGCAGATCAGTTTCCATTGATAGCGGTGGCTTATTCCTCTCTCCACATATGGTTGAAAACTAAAATCCATTATCGCAGCTAAATTCTGCAAAGCATAGTCATCTGTAACCAGTACTGGTTCGTAGCCCTTATTCTTTAGCTCAAGTGCCAGAGCAATTAGGGATCTATCTGTTACGGACAGGGACGCCTCCCCAACCTTATCCACTACCTCATTGACTCTTCTCATGGATGCTTCGTCCGGCGTCGAAACACCAATTGAGGCTTCATTCACGAGGGGAAGTTGAGTGGTGGACCCGATCTTATCGCTGCGCAGTTCATTTAATACTTCTGGTGTAGTGAATTGTGGTGTATCTGACAAGTGAATGGCAAATCCGCTTAGAATAGCACACGTGTCCAGCACCAATACCGTTCTGCTACGGTTCACATTCCTTGGTTGCAAATTACGTGGCGCACCTATTTTAATCACTAAGTTTGCCTGTCCAGAGTTGACCATAGCAATCAGAGTGGCGCTTCCCATTTGGTGGAACTGACATTCAATCTGCGCTTCAATCGTTCGTAGAAGTTCCACCGTGTGCGCAAGATTGCTACTGTCCGCTCCGACTTGTAGATCTTGAGTTCCTTAACACCTGACAAACGCTTCTGATACTCCCCGTCGACGAGCGTCACCAAGTCATTTTCGTTGATTAACCTAATCTTAACAGTTGAATCTGATGGAATCACGTAGGGTTTGAAGTTTGGTGATAGAGGACAAATCGGCACTATCATTATTGCTTTCAAACGCGGATCGATAACATTCGCGCCAGCACTAAGAGCGTAGGCTGACGCACCAGTATTTGTTGATACAATCATGCCATCCAGTTTATCCTTGGCTACGAGGAATTCATCCACGTACACTTCTAATTCAACCGGATGAGAAGGCAAAGCACAACCCACTCTGAACTCATTCAATGCAAGTGGCGTGTCCAAGTTGCTCTGAAGACTAAAACATACTTCCGCCACATATTCACCAATCAGCAATCTATCCAATGCTGTTATGGCCTTATCCCAGTCTTCATCACAAAGAAATCCAACAGTTCCCATTCTGATCGGAAAAATCGGGACGGAACCGTTTGTCAAATGAAAAGCCCGAAGAACCGTCCCATCGCCGCCAATTGTCACCAGCAAATCAACTTTAAAATCCAGTGTAATTCTCTCTTTGGCCTTCAGTTTATTAGCAAGTTCTGCCTCGAGCCTGACTGTTATCCCCTTGCTCTCAAGGTATGAGCTGATCTCTTTCGCCAGTCTTATAGCCTCTGGCTTATCTGTCCTAGAAACTATGGCAGCACTGTCAAACAAGATGCAGAATCACCCGAGGTCGGTCATGACACTGAGACTTGGCAATTCGCCTAGAATCTCAAAAAACAGCGAGCCTATTAATATTCTCTTCGCCTTCCTAAAGACCCAAACCCATACTTATATTACTTGCTCACAACGACTGAGTTGGATTCTTTGGTGGAATCAACGCAAGCCAAGGCGAAACTCTTAAGAAGGTTGTCACTTCTAACCCATTGACAATACGGCTAGTATTCAATTCTGTTCACTAATCTATTCAAGGATGTGACATGGTTGAGCAAAAAACCAGTTGATGCTGGCAGTCTGAAGGAAGGGAATTATGTGATCATCGACGGAGAACCATGCAGGATAGTCAGCATCGAAAAAGGGAAAACCGGAAAACACGGTCATGCAAAAGCGCACATCGTTGCCATTAGCATCTTCACGAATCAAAAGAAGCCTTTAGTGCTGCCTGTGGACTCCAGAGTCGATGTCCCCATTATTGATAAGCGGACAGCTCAAGTCATTTCAGTCTCTCAAAACTCTCTAATGCTAATGGACATGGAGACATTTCAGAACTTTGAAGTCGAAAAAGCTGATGTTGAAGTGGGAGGGACCCTGGAGGTAGGAAACCAAGTAGAGTACTGGGATGTATTGGGGAAGAAGAAAGTTATGCGTCTCAAAGGCTAAGGGCCATCATGGACTGGTTCATAATTCTAGAACAGGTGTCAATGTCACTATTCTTCGAGAACCTCTTCAATCTTCTTCGCATATTCTCTCAGGATACGAATAACCAGCCCCAAGTTTGATTCCTCGGAACCGGCACCTATGAGCAAGAGCCTTGGTCCTGCGCTTGTAAGAATGGTGTAACCACCTGCACCTCTGACGATTACTTCCAGTAACGGTGATTGCTCCATCTTCTGAACGCTCATCTCGCCCATACTGAGCAACGCTGCGGACAAGGCAGATAGTAAATCAGGATCAACTTCCTTCCGTGCAAAAAAGGCAACCCGACGGCCTTCTCTTGATATGAGGGCGATGGCTTCTAGATCAATGTCATAAGAAATCTTCTCAAGTAATTTGCCTATCCGCTCCTCCATGGACTTGTCAAAAAGGAAGTCAGTTGGACTGCTCAAACAATTCACCCCACACAAATAATATATGTTCTATCTTATATTTAGACAGGTATACTTGAGACAGCCGTTTTGGCTGTGGCTACGCCCAAAATAGTGATGAGCCCCAAAAGCATGAACGTGATCTTTTGTGGGTCCTAAGTGCCAAGGCTCCAACAGAGCTAAACTGCAGATGAAGTTGACTGATCATCCAACCATAGGATATGAGGGAAAGTTTTTGTCAGTCTTTCAAAAACTCGGAGAGGCTCTTCATACAGCGTTGAAAAAAGTCTCTGGATCAGCAGTAGTCGACGAGAGAGCAATAAAGGAACTGACTAGAGACATTCAGCGAGCATTACTTCAATCAGATGTAAATGTCCAGCTAGTATTTGAGCTATCCAAAAGGATTGAAGACAAGGTCGTGTCCGAGAAACTTCCCCCAGGCATAACTAGACGTGAACAGATAATTAAGGTCGTATACGACGAGCTTACCAGAATACTAGGAGAGAAGAACGTTCCGCTCGAACTTCCTCCTGACAAGTCCAACGTAATTGTCTTAGTGGGCATTCAAGGATCCGGCAAGACGACATCGGTAGGAAAGTTGGCAAAATACCTTAGTGGAAAAGGGCATAAGACCGCGGTCGTAGCTGGAGATACTTTCCGTCTAGGGGCGTACAAGCAACTTGAACAGATCACTAATCAGATTGGCGTCCCGATATACGGTAATCCAAATGCGAAGGACTCGATAAAACTGATTAAAGAAGGCGTTTCGAGCTTCAGAGAACAAGACTACCAAGTGATTCTAGTTGACACTGCTGGCAGACATAAAGAAGAGAATTCGCTCATGAAAGAAATGAAGCAGATCGTTCAAGCAATCAAACCAGACGAGGTTATCCTTGTTCTTGATGGAACCGTCGGACAGCAAGCAGCGGCACATGCTAAGATTTTCAAGGAGAACACTGAAATAGGTTCTATCCTCGTAACCAAACTCGACGGATCTGCCAAGGGAGGAGGAGCTCTCTCGGCTGTGGCAGCAATCGGAGTACCAATAAAATTCATTGGCACCGGGGAAAAGATGGACGATCTTGAGAAATTCAACCCGCCAGGTTTCGTTGGGAGACTCTTAGGCATTCCAGACATAGAGGGACTGGTGGAAAAGGTTAGAGAAGCAGAAGTCGTCCCAACAAAGGAGCAAGTACAGACTCTCCTGAAGGGCAAATTCACTCTGTTGGACTTCTACGATCAGATGAAAAGCTTCAGCAAGGTCGGAACTTTGGACAAAATTATCGGATACATGGGACTCGGTCCAAAACTTCCGAAGGAAGCGCAAGAGTTGGCAGAAATGAAAATGGAAAAGTGGAAGGCGGCAATGCAATCCATGACAAGAAAAGAACTGAATGACCCAAAAATAATAAGCGGCTCACGAGTAACTCGAATCGCCAGAGGATCTGGAACAACCCCAAAGGATGTTAAGGAACTACTCAAACAATTCTTTGCTTCCCAGAAAATGATGAAGCAATTTGGACGAGGAAGAGGAACACCTAGAATCCCGGGGATTCCACCCGAACTTCTGAAAGGTCAGCGCTTTGCAAAGGATGTACGAAGTTGAGACATTTTATTTTGTTTATGTCAAGATTCCCAGAGATAGGTAGACAGGAAATAGATAGAGGTACCCTAAATCGAGAAGCCCTCGTAGTAGTTAATTGCGTGCGTTCCTCTCTTTTTACGTCGTACGGATTGAGAAGGGATTCAAACCTAATTCTGTGTCCTTTGGACCAAGGTGGCAAACTGATAAAAATTGAGGGCGAAAAGCTCAGGTACATGGGACCGAATGAAAGGTCAATATCAATACTCTTGTCAATGTCTGCCAGGAAACTATTCTCGAACAACGTTACACAGGACGAAGTTTCTTCCCCGGGGATAACCATATTCAGGAAAGACTTGTTGTCTTGCATTGGGGGTAAAGAGAATTCATTTTCGTTATATCGAAGTCAAGAAGGATTAGACTTAAGAATGATCAAGTTTATTGAAAGAACAATATTCATCTCCACTTTGAACTCTGAAATAAGTCTCCAAGAGATCATTAGTATGTTCAGATTGGATCCTAGCACTCCTCTCCGAGTCAGAGCCGATTATGAGGTGGAAAAAACGATTCTATTGATAAACAATGAGATCGACAGGCAACACGAGCAATCCATTGAATCAACAGATGGCATGGGAAGACAAACTTAGGTGACTTGAAATGGAGATCGTTGAGAAAGCATTGAACCTGCTAGAGAATTACCCTCTTTGTGATAATTGTCTTGGCAGGCAATTCGCGCTACTAGGAGTTGGCTTGGACAACAAATCACGTGGTAGAGCTCTCAAGAATGTCCTGATCATGTGGAGTCATTTCTTGGTTGAGAGCGAAAACAACGTTGCCGAAGCTACCACGATATTGAAGACCTTGGCGACCAAGGGTAACTATGAACCCGCTTCGAAGACATTGAAGAAACTAGGAGTCATTGTGGAAACACTGGGGGAGAAATGTTTTGTGTGCTCTGACCTTCTAGAGAGCTTGGACGATTTGGCCAGAATAGCTAAAGAATCACTAGCTGATCTAGAGTTCGGGACGTTTCTGGTTGGTTCTCTGATACCCGCCGAGATTGCTGAACGAGAGGACGAAGTAAGGAGCAAAGCAGGTTCTGAGTGGTGCGAGGCCTTAAAGCGCGAGATAAACAGGGAGGTTGGGAAGAGATTAAAGGATCTGACTGGAAAGGAGCCTGACTTCAAGTCACCAGACGTCACGATATCAATTGATCCTTTCGGTCGGAACGCCACCGTGCAATCAAATCCATTATTCATTAGAGGTCGGTACAAGAAACTTGTCAGAGGTATTCCTCAAGCAACGTGGCTGTGTAGAAAGTGCGGAGGTTCCGGCTGTCCAAACTGTAATTGGTCAGGGAGAATGTATGAATATTCAGTTCAGGACTTCGTGTCGAAGCCGTTTCTCGAGGAAACGTTCGGGGTGGAATGCAAATTCCATGGTGCAGGCAGAGAGGATGTGGACGCCAGAATGCTTGGAAGTGGGCGTCCCTTCATAATTGAGATAAAAGAGCCCAGAAAGAGATTAATCGACTTGTCAAGTGTCGCCGAGAAAATCCGTAGCAATTCTGAAGGACGCATAGAGGTTTCTGAACTCAAGGTTTCTTCACGCGAAGATCTAAGAAGAATAAAAACAATGGCCACGACGACCGAAAAGACTTATAGAGTCATGGTGAGTGTTGAGAGAGAAATTGGCGAAGATGACATCAAGAGATTAATCGCTGAGCTAACTGGCGCAATGATAAAGCAGAGAACACCTTTGAGAGTCCTTCATAGGAGAGCTGATAAGATCAGAGTAAAGAAGGTTCATGGACTCCAGATTAGAATGATATCTCCAAACAAGATGGAAGCAACAATAAGAAGCCAGGGAGGACTATACGTCAAGGAACTCGTGACCGGAGACAATGACAGGACAACGCCCAGCTTCTCAGAGATTCTGAACACAAAAGCGGAGTGCAGTGAGCTCGACGTAATCGATGTAGCTGATCAGTTTATATAGATGATATTCTTATTTATGAGGCAAAATATCGGAAGACTGAAATATAGAAAGCCAATATCGGCGCTTGGTCGTAGAGACAACTCTCTGACCCGATGACCTTCATAGTCGGACTTTGAGGTAGTTATCTCATGAAAGGCTCGAGAGGCTACAAGACTGGTACGAGACACCTATTGCGAAAACACACGCGAAGCAAGGGTATGACTCCGCTGGGGAGGTTACTTCGCGAGTACAAGCCAGGAGAACAGGTTGATATAATAATCGATTCAAGCGTGCCCAAGGGGCAACCCCACAAGAGATTCCACGGCAAAGTGGGTAGAATCAAGGAGAGGAGAGGACGAGCGTACGTCGTGCTGGTGAACAATGGTAATGCTGAGAAACAGCTCATCGTTAGACCTGAACATTTAGTTCCTCATAGATAGAGGAGGAATTCTTTTGCCCAAAGAAGTGCTTGAAGAAAGGTCGATAACACTGGAAGAGGTTCAGGAGACATTAAAAGAGAACGAGAAGCGAGGCGAACTAAGTTATATCCAGAGGGTTACACTCGACTATGCCATAAAGTTCTCTCAGCTTCCTGCTGACAAAGCAAGAAAGCTAGTCGAAGAGCTGAAGACAGACTTCAACTTAGATCTTGACACAGCCATCCAGATAGTTAATTGCGTCCCCAGCTCACTTGGGGAGTTGAGAGCTTTTCTTGTAGGGGTAAAGGAAAGCGTCGTAAATCAGGAACAACAGAAAGAGATACTTGATAGGATTAAGAAAGCACTTTCAAGTTAGAGGATCCGAAGCCACTGGAGGGACCCGGGGGGACGGAAATGTATTCCACCACTAGGAGATTCGAGGAGATCGCATATGTTCTTGACTACCTACCTCAGGGTCGCCCAGCGGAAATGAGAATGACATATCAGCGAGAGGAACTCGTGCAAGCTGTCGGAGAGTCGTTTTTCACACTTCTGGAGCTCATCCCTAGAAGAGACACGCAGTTCTCCCCAAGGGAAAGATTAACCATAGGCAAGAATGGTAGCGACAAAATCGATCACGTTAAAGGTCGGATCCAATACGGTGATTTGACCGCCTCTGCTAGGAATGAATTGCCATTCGTCATTGAGAACATAATTAGCGCGGGTGAAGCAAGGTTCGTGAGATTCTTCAATACAGCAGGCCCTATCACTACCAGACTTCATCAGTTGCAGCTACTTCCGGGTATTGGAAAGAAAACGATGTGGGAAATACTGGATGAGAGAAAGAAGAAGCCATTCTCAAGTTTTGAAGATCTGGTTCAACGGGTCCGTATTCAAGACCCTAGAAAAGTAATTGTGAAGAGGATACTGATGGAGTTTCAAAACGAGGATAAGTACCAGGTCTTCACATGGAAGCCCAAGTCTCCTCAGCAATAATACCCTGAAGAAATGTTTTGATGAGAAAGTAATGCAAGTTAATGCATTCCACGCCCACGAGATTCTGCGCAATAACAGAATCAGACCCACCAAGAAAAAAGGACAGCATTTCATAGTAGACCCAAGCGTTGCAGAGCGGCAAGTCAACTACGCTGATCTGAAACCCAACGATCTTGTTCTTGAGATAGGAGCTGGCCTTGGCGCACTAACAGAAACAATAGCAGGCAGAGGCATCAAGCTCGTTACCGTCGAAATCGATCAAAGACTTGTTAGACTACTAAAACCAAGATTCAGAGAGATGACTAATCTTTCGTTAATAAGAGCGAATGCGTTATCATTCACTTTGCAAAAAGTCGATAAGATAATCTCGAATATCCCTTACAGCATATCCTCGCAGATTACATTCAGGATCCTTGAATTTGAATTTGAAGTAGCCATTCTTACCTACCAAATCGACTTTGCCAGAAGGATGATCGCACTGCCTGGGTCTAGAGATTACAGTCGGCTCAGCGTCAATGTGTACTATAGAGCCGAAGCAGAGATCTTGGATACGATACCAAGGGATGCATTCTATCCAGTTCCATCCGTCGACTCTGCCATAATCAAGCTAAGACGCAGACCACCGCCTTTTCATGTCGAAGACGAAAAATTCTTCTTCAGAGTATTGAGGGAACTGTTTCCTTATAGAAACCAGTACCTTAGGAAGGTCCTCAAGCGATTTATCAAGTTAAACGAATTAAAGGGCGTTGATGCCCTCAGTATAATTGAAGATGCGAGAGTGAAGGATGAAAGGATAAGGGACTTACCAGCAGATTCAATTGCTAGACTATCAGACGTCATCTTTGAGCAGATTAATCTCTGATTGGCCTCCCTAAGGAATTTGTGGGCGTGTTATGCCTCGCCGATAGAACAACAAGTTCCTCGAAGAATAGTTTCTTCTTGGCCACGATCGATACATCCATTCCTATCTTTCTTAGTCTTCTGATTGTCGCCTTTATGCCTCTTGAGGGATTTAATATGAAAACAATTCCTTCCCTTTTTAAATGAGCTGGGAGATAGTCTAAAAACCTGTTTATTAGTGTCCTGCCATTTGGTCCGCCGGCCCACGATTTTTCGAGCCAGCCTTTTCCATATTCTGTTGAGTTTGTCTGCAAATAAGGAGGATTAAACAGAATGACATCAAACATGGCATTCTCTCGGAGTGGAGAAAACAAGTTGCCCGTTAGCACGCTGACCTGACATCGTAGGCCATTCGACGCTATATTTCTCAACGCGCATCTTGATGCATAAGGATTGATGTCTATTGCTAGAACTCTTGACGCTCCAAGCAAAACTGCTTTGATGGCAAGAATTCCCGTGCCGGTTCCCATGTCTAAGACATGACTACCTTCATCGACTCTCATACAATCTCCGAGCAGAAATGAGTCATCATTCGGGGAATATACTTCTCTGTCCGTCCGAATATTAAATGACTCACCCGGGTTCCCAGTCAAGTTAAAGCCAGTTTCCTCCAGTTGGTTGCGATATTAGGGCTTTACTTCAGATGCAGCGCCACGTGCTATTAGAACCAACGCATTTTCCCGCGGAAGAGAAACGATGTCCTCTGGTTGGAATGGTCCATACTCGTCCAAATCAACGCCAACCAGCTTAGGAATAGGTTGAAGAATACGTAATAACATCAAGCTAGAGACCTCTTGCGTGCTAGTTGTAGTATGTACCTTTCCAAGATGAGTTTTCTCTGCACTTGCTTCAAACGTCGTCTGCGTTTGGGCGCACTGTTCTCTGTATTCTTTTAAATGTTCACGTAGACTATTAATTAACCCGACCTCAATCTCGATGAGATCAGGCGGAGCCTCTACTGAGTCTTTTAGGGAGAGCAAGACTATCTTCCTGGCTCTCATTTTCAGTAGATCTGAAAACATGAATTCGACGTAGTCAATCTCGCGTCTGTTTGCAGAATCCATATTGGACTCCTTTTTCTCGTTCGATCGTGATTCTTTCAATGTTGATAGATATTCTGAAATCTTCTTGAAAAAGTCGTTGGAAAGAGGCTGTACAGCTTCTGAGTTCTTCTCGCGCTTCCATGCGGTAAAGAGTTCAGCATACAAGTTCTTTTCGCCTTCTAAGAATAAGAAGATAGGAGCTTTTACGATCCCCCTTTCCTATTCTCACTCAGCCTCGCGTCTCGGAGCCAAGAAATATGTTATTCTGCCACCGCTTGAAATGCTTAGTTCTATCCTAAGAGGCATGTTTGTTGAGAATTGCAGTATTGCTGTTTCAGAGATCGAGGTAGCTTTCATCATATCGTTTAGGTAATTCAGTGCGTAAATCGCATTTGAGTCTTCCTTGACTTCTAAGTCGAGTAGTGCTTCACTCCCTTTCCTAAATTCCACTAACGCATCTCCGGTATCACCCGAAGCTTGCATCATTAGCGCCTCAGGTTTCACTATTATCTTAACTTGATCACTAACTACACTGGCGTCCTTAATCGCTTCTCCAATTGCTTCTGTAGTTAGCTTGGCAGTGACATTGAACTCCACACGCGGTGTAGGCAAATCTTCGGATCCGAGATCAAGCAAAGACAAACTGAATGTTCTTATGGATTTCCCACGAAATCTGACGAGTAACTTGTTACTCTTCTCATCATGCACTAGTTCAAGTGAGTCGCCAGAACCAGCTCGTCTCATGATTTTGCCCATTTCCTCTAGGTTTATCCCCATCTTCATCTCAGCGCTGCATTGATACTCTTCAAAAGCATCTTTTGATAATTCAAAATCGACCATCGCTACACGAATGGGATCCATTGCTCTCATCTTCAAGGCTGAGGTCGTGACGACAAAATTCGCTTGATCTATAAGAGTCGAAAGAGACTCGACGATCGAGCGCCACAACTTCGCATCTGAAAGTACCGCTTTAAACAATTGCCATTCCTCCAATTAAGCACTGTAACCTATGATTCATCCTCGGAGTTACAATAATCTTGTGGTTACATTCATATAATTATTTCCCGTCTCTTCCCCTGATGGTTAAGCGGTCTTTGACATCCAGTAATTCATTGTAGAGATCCAGATCGAGCTTGCTCATATCCTTAATCACAACTGGATCGATTTCGGGCATATCGTTGCTTTCCTTGATAGTGACTTTCCCAATAACACGAATCGCGTTTCCTTCCCTGAATTGACAGACACCGATTACCAAGGCTCTGCCGCTTCCGTCATCTATTATGAATGGCTTCGTCTTAAGAACGTGGGCATTGACCCTTATGACTCGATCTCCCTTTGAGATCTCAGCAATCCTCTTCTCAATGAGTGCATCACGGAACCTGAACAATCCGTTCATAGACCCCCTTTGAAACGTTCCCTCATGCTAACTGAACCGTTCAGTACTCTCGCCATGTATGTCCGCATTTTAGGCACCTAAAGAAAAGTGTGGATCCTTCATCTGCAGCTCTAGTTTGAAGCTGCCAGTACACAGCCTTGTTATAATGGCATTTGGGGCAGTCCACTTTCGTGGTAGGCATTGGGTTGAGATTCTTATTGTCCTTCTCGACGATAGTTATTTTGTCCTTAGGGGAATGCGCAACATTCTCGCGAAGATCATATGAATCTGAGTCATTGCATCCTTTTTCTTCGTACCCACATTTAC
>JAHPYV010000251.1 GCA_019058495.1 Promethearchaeati archaeon | reverse complement strand
CGAACAGCCACAAACCGAACAGGGTCGGCTATTTCTATCTCTATATACCTGATACACGAGTAATTTAGTCCTAAAAATATATTTATTCTCCCATGTGAATAAAGAATTCATGTCACCCACAAAGGAACAGAGACGAGAATACCTGCGCCAATGGATTATGACTCACAAGACTCATTTTCTCGAAATGAATCGAAGGACTAAGAGACGAAGGCATCGTGAAGTAATCATGCGTTTAGGGGGTAAATGCTCGGTATGTGGCATTGATGATTTCCGCTGTTTACAAATAGATCATATACATGGTGGAGGAAGCAAAGAGATACGAGGATTCAGAGACACCTACGGCTACCATGTGGCGCTCCTTAGACTGCCTGAGAATGAGCTTCGCGCGAAATATCAATTGCTCTGCGCCAACTGTAACTGGATAAAGCGATATGAACAGAACGAAACCTAGTCGGAATGAATTCGGTGCGGTGAATGCTGCAGATCGATCTGGCTGCGAGGGTTCTCTCTTATTGCTCTGAGGCTGACCTGACCGTGTCGGAACTGGCAAGGAAGATGGGTGGAAGCCACGATAGGACGATGGCGCTAATCAAAGAGCTCAAGGAACGGAGTCTTTTGCTGCAAGAAATCTCAAGAAGACAAAGTGTGGGCAGACCAAGACAATACCTACGTGTAACGCCTATTGGCAAACAGTTCGTAAGAGAATACAATCGTCTTCGCGATTTGTCTCTTCACAGCAATGACAATGACATTAGGAAGGCATTGCATCAGGCGGAACTTGCGCGAAGGCTAGTTGAGAGCGGCGTCTCGCCGTACGCACGATTCCAAGAGATAAACGAGCTTGCCCGGAACATCGCGAGCACTGCGAAAGTTAAGCACGGCGCTCGATAAGTTCGCCATACCGCACATGCTGATCGGAGCATTTGCCCTAGCGGCATATGGGCAAATTCGAGCTACCCAAGATGTGGATTTGGCTATTGAAGCGAGTTATGAGAAGAGCGTTGAACTCCAAAGCCGACTACTGAAAATGGGTTATCAACTGGCATCAGAGCCTAACCCTAACGCACGGTTCTTTCTCGTAACAGATCTTAAGGAAATGTTTGAAGTAATAATGTGGACGAAGCCTGATGGAGTTGTCTTCGATAAGGAACTTCTACGTCGAAGGGTGAAAATACGACCTTTCGACGACAGTTTCGAAATGTTTGCAATCGGTCCTGAAGACTTCGTTGTAAACAAACTGGCCAGAGGAGACCGGGGGGTCCAAGATGAGCAGGACGTAGTCTCGGTTCTAGAACTGCAGAAGGGCAAACTCGACTATTCCTATCTAAGGAAGAGAGCGAAGCAAGCAGACGTGATGGAGCTACTAGAGACATTAATGCAGAAATCGCACACGCAGGAATGATAAGTATTTATGATAACAGTTATCAATAATTCATAGTGAGACAAATGCCGTCAAGCTACAATCTTCCTGAGTTGGTCAAGAAAGAAATAGGCGCCTTAGTGAAGGCTGGATACTACTCAAGCAAATCTGATGTTGTGAAGGACGCTCTTAGGACATTCTTGTACTCTAGAAAAAGGCTGAGACTGGCAGCAGCGGTGGAGCTCTACAAGGACGGTGAAATCACGCTCGGCAAGGCGGCGGAGATCGCGGATGTTGGAATAATTGAGTTCAAGGAACGATTGAAAGAGCTTGGTATAGCGCGAGCGGTAAGAAGCGAGAGCGCAGCGAAGATGGACAGAGCCCTTGCGGAGATTAAGAGGACGTATGAATGAAAATTGTTTGCGACACAGACATTCTCAGCACCTTTGCTAGAATTCGGAGACTTGACATAATGAGGAAACTGTTCGATGGGATAGTCATAACCCAATCGGTTACTTCGGAGTTGAAAAGAGGCAGAATCAACCTTAGCGGGCTCCATGTCCATACGGTCAAGCTGAGTCAGGAGGAGTTGCAGGCTTTGGGGAAGGCTGACTCGCGACTGGGCAAGGGAGAAAGAGAATGCTTCGTTGTAGCAAAATCAAGGCATCTTCCAATAGCATCAAACGAGAAGCTGGTCCAAGCAATCTGTGCCAAGGAGGGCGTTGGTTATTTTTCCCTAACTCGAATTCTGAGACATGCGATTCGTAAGAGAGTCGTTTCAAGGCAGAAAGCCAGAGAAATTGTGAGGTTAATTCAGATTGAGGAAAACACGATTATCAAGAACAAGGAAGAGATATTCAAGTAATCAGAAAAGCGCGCTGAGCGAAACTGACGAAACACTTTTTCTGAACTGCCCTGGTGGGAGCCCGATACTGCGCATAGTCGACTTCTTCTTGGACAACCCGCTCTCAGACTATTCGAAGAATGAGATTGCTACGTGTCTATGCTTCCCAGGCTTCATTCCGGCGATCTTGAAATCGTCTGCCAAGAGGGATTTCAACCCTGCCAGTCAACTGATTGGAAAATCAGGGTGCGTCGACGGCACGATAGAATTGAGCAGGGACGTTTTCAAGCCGTAACTGAAGTTGCCTTTGGCTACACATGAATTCTCTTCACATCCCCGAAACGGTCAAAGTGTTCATCGAAACTGTATATCTCGTCCATGCCGTTTTCCTTCATCAGGACATAGGCGACTCCGTCGTTTAGACCAACACTCACCTCTTCAGCCACTTCGACTGCGTCCACGTAGTTCTCTCTCGTAGGCTCAAAGATGAAAATTGTAGGCGAGTGGATCAAATCCCTCATGATTTGATGGCTACCGTGAATAGGCATCGAGGCTTCCAAGATATTTGCCACCTCGGAGACATGCGTCAAGCTTGTTGCGACTTTTTCACCTGAGTCTATTCGCTTTACAACGGCCCTTGCAGCCTTCTTCATCTCGGCAACCTCACTCGACATCGCTTTTCTAGGCTTCAGGTAGGCGTACAGGAAGAGCGAAGCGTCCACGAACCTCATTTGCTTCGTCTTCCCAAAACAGCCTTCTTCAATGTTGAGTAATCGGCGAAATCCTCAGAATCAGCATCTATCTCGACCGAGTCAAAGTGTCTAGTTAGGTCGGGTTTCACCTTTGGCTTCACGAGCAACACGTCCCCTTTCTCAATGACGATGACTTCTCCCGAGTCATGGATTCTTTTGCTCCTCCATCGCGCGGGCAGAGATATTCGCCCCTGCGCATCCACCTTCCTGACCTCAACCATGTGTAATCCCCAATCCATCGGTTTTTTCCCCATATATTTACCTATTCCCCACCTCTGCAATTTAGATTCCAATAAACGCCGACTGGAGGCGTTTCAGAGGAATTCAGCAGATGCACGCAGGAGGGTAAATTAAACCATAGATTAAATTCTGCACAGGACTGACGTAACCGAATGAGATCATGGTAAACAAGTCTCGCCCCTCACGCGTTTCCTTTGATTAAGTTCTCAGATTGTACAAGCCCATATTGCGAGAAACGGGTGGGGAATATGGCTTCGTGAGTGAAGGGACGCTATA
>JAHPYV010000250.1 GCA_019058495.1 Promethearchaeati archaeon | reverse complement strand
TCGCAGCGCTTCGTCCATTGAAAATCATTCCCCAAAGGAGAGAGACATCGCATCCAAATAAGAAATCTTTCATTCACATGGAAAACACTCAGACCGAAATATCGCAAGACAAAAAGAGAAAAAAGGTTAGCGCAGACGACAGAGAGGTTATGGCCATGATTTGCCTAGATTGTTTCGGTGTCTTACTTTTTGACATATTTCTGCGGTTCAGAGTCGAACCTGTCTTTGCAGCCTTTGGCGCAGAAGTAGTAGGTCTTGTCCTTGTAGGTTGACTTGAATTTTGCGGTTCTCTCTTTTACTTCCATTCCGCACACTGGGTCTCTCGCCATGCTGTTTCACCTCCCTATCCTTGTCTCAAGGAGATGTGCGCACAATATCGATTTTTCGCTCCACCGTAGTCTTACTTCTTTCCGGACATTTACTTATTGCGTATCAAGTATTTTTACTTTAGGTATGAGGGCTTTAAATCTGCTCTCCTTAATAGGTTAGCGTTTGATACCACTGAAACCGAACTGAAAGCCATGGCGAGTTCAGCAATAACAGGATGAAGTAGACCGAAGATCGCCAGAGGTATCGTCACCGTGTTATAGATCAGCGCCCAGAAGAGATTCTGCTTTATCTTTCTGAATGTGGCTTTCGAAAGCTTTATTGCGCTCACCAAACCTGAAATGTCTCCTCTTACTAAGATTATATCTCCTGCCTCGATTGCTATGTCAGTTCCTGTTCCAATGGCTACTCCAACATTCGCTTGGGTTAATGCTGGCGCGTCGTTTATTCCGTCCCCAACCATTGCAACCATGCCATACTTCTTCTGCGCCTGCTTCAACACTTTTACTTTTTCATCTGGCATGACTTCCGCGTAGACATCGCTCATACCAATCTGTTTCGCTATTGCTTCGGCAGTTCTTCGGTTGTCGCCTGTAAGCATGATGGTTTTCAGACCCATTTCTTTGAGCTCACGTACTGCGTCGACTGTGTCCTCTTTCAGGGTGTCTGCAATGGCTGCTATTCCAATTACCTTTCCATTGACAGCGACTATTACAGCAGTCTTGGCTTCGCTCTGTAGTCTCTTAAACTCCTTCTCCGCTTCAACGCCGATTGCTGCAGATCCAAGGAGCGAAGGTTTTCCTACAAACACCTTGGCACCGTTCACCGAGCCTTCCACGCCCATCCCTTTGATAGATTTGAACTCTTTGGGTTCAACTGACTTAATCTTCTTCTGTCGCGCCTTTTGCACGATAGCTTGTGCTAATGGGTGTTCAGATCCCCGCTCAACGCTTGCAGCATAGTATAGCACCTTGGTCTCGTCACCTGGATTGCTACCGACTGCTATGACATCAGTTACCTCAGGTTTCCCTTTCGTCAGTGTTCCAGTCTTGTCGAGGATGACCGCCTTCACTTCTCTCATTGTCTGTATGGCTTCACCTTTTCTTATCAGGATACCATGCTCTGCACCCATCCCCGTTCCTACCATTAGCGCCGTTGGCGTCGCCAAACCCAGAGCGCAGGGACACGCGATAACAAGGGTTGCAATAGTGGCGAATATTGCAAGCATGATTACGGTTTGATTCAATTGAACCCAAGGCAAGAAAGGAGCCGCCCTGCTTGCTACAACTTCCATCGCTTGAGGAAAGATTATCCACCCGATAAATGTTGATAAAGCTATCAAGAGAACCGCAGGGACGAAGTACCTTGTAACGGTATCAGCGAACTTCTGGATTGGAACCTTGGTTCCTTGAGCTTCTTCCACCATTTTTACGACTTGAGAGAGAAACGTATCCTTACCGATTTTAGTTGCCTTCACTTTCAAGAGTCCTTCTTGGTTCACCGTCGCCCCTATGACTTCATCGCCGACTTTCTTCTGAACCGGCATCGATTCACCTGTTGCCATGGACTCATCAACAGAACTTTCACCTTCAAGGACTTTTCCATCCGTGGGTATTTTCTCGCCAGGTCGAACAACCATTACATCTCCGACTTTGACTTCTTGGATTGGAACTTCCTTCTCCTTTCCTTTAACCAAGATTCTTGCAGACTTTGCTTCTAGCGTAAGCAAACGCTTGATGGCTTGGGACGCCCTCCCTTTAGCCTTCGATTCAACATATCTCCCAGTTAGGTGGAAGGACATGATCATCCCTCCCACACCACCATAGTTGAATATTGGTACAAAGAAGACGAACGGTCCAGTTACGAAGGCTATTGTGGAGCCCATCATGATCAGAACGTCCATGCTGGCAGCTTTGTGCCTTATAGAAACCAGTGCTGATCGAATCGTAGGATAACCGGCCCAGAAAATGACAGGCACAGCCAGCAATATCACACCCAGATTGTAAATATCTATGTCAGGCCAGACTATGCCAAAGACCATCTCAGGAATCATCCATGCCATTATAGGTATTGTAAACAACCAAGCAACAAACATTCTCCTACGTGCCCTTTTCATTTCTTCAAGTGATCTATCAACTTCCTCCTCTGACGCCACTCCATAACCCACATTCTCCACTGCTTTTCTTAGGTCTAGTATTGACACGGTGCGCGGTGAATATACTACAGTAGCTTTCTCTGTCGCAAGGTTTACGTTCGCAGACTTCACGCCTTTCACTTTTCTCAGAGCGCCCTCAACAGTTTGGGAGCATGAAGCACACGTCATTCCAGTGATCTTCATAGTGATCTTACTAGTCACTTCCTTATCTCCTTCCTTCGGGATTCCCACTGGTTCATAACCAGCTTGTTCGATCACTTTACCGATTCTCTGCAAAGTGACTTTCTCAGGGTCGTACTCGAGAACGGCTTTCTCAGTGGCAAAATTTACGCTCGCATTCGCTACACCTTTTTCACGCAGGAGACCTCTTTCTATTGACTGAGCGCACGAGGCGCAACTCATTCCGCCAATTCTTATAACTGTCTTCTCCTTTGGCAACCGGAAACCCTCTGATTAACATCGATTTGTGATAAATGATCAAAAAGAATTTGACTTTTCAGGGTTTTGCCCGTTAGGATTCTCACCCTTATAGTCCAAAAGAACTTCAAACCTCTTCCTTTAATGCTGTGGGCACCCGCGTCCTCCTTGGCATTATTCCGAAGATGCGTGCCAATTTTGAATAAAACTGTATCACCGACAGGTTTGTTGTTCTCGACTTTTCTAGGATCGATTTTGGATTTGGGCAACGTATTGAACTTGATTCGGAGGACGCAGTTACCACCTACTGCTTCAGCACGCACACTGATATGAGTTTTATGTCTGATTAAGATATATCTTTGTGAGTGATATTAGTAGTATAACTATGGATTGAATATGTCTTATTCAGGTATATCACACTAAGTGGTGCGTATGAGTTTAACAGATGCAGACGAGTTTATCGCGGATTTCAGTCGTTTCTACATACTTTTGCTGTTGTATGAGGGCCCGCGCCACGGTTATAGCATAATCAGTCTTTTCAAGGAAAGAACTAGAAAAGATATCAGTCCTAGCTTA
>JAHPYV010000249.1 GCA_019058495.1 Promethearchaeati archaeon | reverse complement strand
CTATAGCAGATCCACATTGGGACAATATGAGCATCGTCTCCGAAGTCGTTCAAGAACATCATTATAATATTGTTCTTCCTCAATGTCGAAAGCCCTTCGAGAACCTTCATCCTTGATGATTCGTTCTCAAGAGGTATTCCGAGATGCTTCAGAAGTTTGGAAAAGCGTATCCCTGGCATTTTTCTTATGATTTCAAATAGGTGCCTACTTGTTGGATTGCCTATTGAATCGTCGAGAGCCTCCTCTATGTTCTTGCCATGAACTTCCATAGCAATTGAAGGTACCATCAGTCCGCTTTCGAGTACTTTTATTATTCCCATTGTCTGCAGCTGAGACAATCCGACAGTCGCGTTGGAACTCGTCAATCCTAAGCTTTGATAGTCCAGTTCTTTGATGTTGGGCATCTCCTCGAGAACTTCTCTGAAGAGTGCGATAGCTTCCATTTGCGGAGATTTGAGCTCGGGGTATCCGCCGGCAAATACATCTTTGAGATACTTCCCGCTTCGTTCCAGCACATCGACTTGGAAGGTCCACTTGGGTACTAGAATACCTGATGGTTCCACACCAATGATTTTCCAGTCCTTCCCAGATTGGACATACTTGTCCATCTGGTTTATGTAGATAGGAGCCTTTTTCTTGCCAATAAACCACTGAGGAATCCTACTCTGCCTGAATTCATCGATGTTTGGCCTACCTGACGCAGCTATTGCAGTCTCAGATATCCTTGCTGTCTGAACGGGAAATGAGAGTGTCTTTCTTCCAGAGAACTCGCTAGTCTTCACATCATACTGCTGCGCCTTAGTGCCTAGAATGAAAGAATCGCTACCCAAAGGCACTTCTGGTATTGCCAAAACCCGCTTTTTCAGCTTTTCTATGTCTGTCAAGAAAACCCCTCAACCTCTGTGAATTCAACACCACGAAGGAATCTGATGTCTCGCTAACAGCTAGTCCGATAATCTCTTGCTCTAAAAGCCTCTTGGCTAGTTCTTTCGCTGTCGGATCACCTGTCATCACGAAACCGTAAGTTGGGTGTAGCGAGAGTTTGATAACGAAGTTCCTCAGTGCCGGATAATACTTCATGTCATAGTCCGAAATGAAGGTCGTAAGCTCCTGCATGAACGCCTGACAAAAATCGAGGACGTAACTGTTTCTTATTCCATATGCGAGCCTCGAGTGAGGAAGTGGAACATGGCTCACATAGAGCCATTGCAGGGTATGATGCGGATATTCTGAGTATATCGATGATTCAAGGCACCACTCGCTAATAATATCTAGCAGAGAATAGTCGATGACATAGGACCCAGGTTTTGTGACAGTGAACTCGCCCCGGCTCTTATCAAGAACCCTTTTCTTGCAGAGAATGTCTAATACTTGACTGATTTCTCCTTCGTAGACATCCAAAATCCTAGCTAGCTCTCCCGCGGTGAACCTTGCTGAGTCTCCACCAATCCAACTCAGAAGACCTGGAATGATTCGAATTAGCGTTTCCTTCATGGTTGTCGCCAATCAGATCCAAATAACTCGTCATGATATAAAAACATGGGGATACTGTGGCCTGGGAAGATGATAGCCACAATTGCACTCATCTATAAGATACGACATTATTCCCAGTGTAAGCGGGCCTATGTGAAGGTCTCTTATTTTAACTCTTTCCTCTTCATCTTCCTTGTTTGTTTTCACTCGTTCTTTTCCTCGCTAGATTGATGAAGGGCATGCGCCTATTCGCCCACTGCGGGGCACTATGTTTCTTCGCATCCAGACCCTCCTCAATCGCGCTAACGCCCAGCGAGGGGCAGCGCTTTCGCGAGGAAGATGCTAGGTCTGATCATGATATGGCCGCTTGTTCCGCAGCACAGAGTAGCACACCATCAGCAGCCTCCTGGCAGCCGCTACGGTTGCAACTCTTTTCCCTTTACGTTCAGCGATTCTGTTGTACGCACGGGTTATCGCAGTATCGTACTTGTGAACGTGGGTCTGAGCAGCCTCAACCATAACCCAGCGCAGCCACCTGCTGCCCTCCCTGGTAATGCCACCATGTCTCACGCTGTTACCGGAAGCGTGCGTGGAGGGAACGAGGCCAGCGTAGCTGCAAAGCCTCTCACCGAAGGGGAAGCGATTGATGTCTCCTATCTCACTCTTAACGAGCAGAGCCGAGTAATACCCTATTCCGGGAATCGTCATAAGGAGCTTGACATCCTCCTCATTTTCAGCTTCTCCTCTGAGCTGCTTGGAGAGAAGCTTGATCTCATCGTCCAAGGTCTTCAACACCCGAAGATATGATTCCACGGGGTCTAGGTTCAGGGCGTGAAGCCACTCAACTCCTTTCCCGGTGAATAAGCCGTAGTCAGAAGGCCACCTGATGCCTTCATATGTGAGAATGCTCTTGATCTTCACTCTGAGCTTCACTCGTTCCCTTACTAGGAAGGCTCTGCGGCGGACCTTCTCTCTCAGCATGGCAGTTTCCTTGTCAGGCATGTAGGCTAGGGGCAAGGCGTTCAGCCTCAGAAGCTCTGCTATAGCCTTAGAGTCGACGCGGTCGCTTTTAATCTTCGCCTCAGCGATGTACCTCGTCTTCTTAGGGTGAGAAACAACTACACTGTAACCTTCCTTCGTCAGCTGTCTGTAGAGGGATGCCACCTGGTTGGAAGATTCCATTGCAACCTTGCTGACTTTGAAGTGTGAAAGGTATGAAAGAACTCTCTCATTACTCATCTTTGTTTGATTAACTACATTTCCTTCATGATTCAATACTGTCGCATAAGTTGAATCCTTATGCACATCCAAACCACAAACAAGGGCGCTCATAACATGGTCTGAGCGCCTTCGACCTAAAATACTTCTCATACCATCGCGCTAAATGAAACAATTCAGTTCTGCGTTGGGTTATTGCGCCGTGAGAAGACTGTAGCTGGATAAGTTGTCGCATTCATGTTACTGCGCTACGCGTGTTTTGGCGCGTTCAATCTGTCTCCTGTGTCTCAATATCCAAGTGCCCTAAGAAGGCGATGTTCACAAATGATATCACCGATTGCGTATTCATAAAAGAGGGTATTCCTCTGCCCGCCGCTCTCAACAAACTCGTGGTATGCTTCAAGAATAGCATTGCCAACGGCCAATTTCTTGAGGGCACGATCATAGGAGAAATCAAAACTCCATCCCTTGTTTTTCACATCGTCGTTAGCCTTGGCGTAAGCCTGATCTTTGATATCTTGTCTTTGTTTGTGTTTTTCGGCTTTCTGCTCCATTTTCCGTTTGTGGTCGGCGTCAATCCCGCACTCTTTACAAACATCTTCCAAACTGAACTTCTTGCTCTTGTTAAGTTCAATTACTCTGGGCGTTCGAGATAGGTCGAACATGTTCGATTCAGATATATCAATTGCCAGAAATTGCTTCAGAATTGGAACATCGAAATTCCTGATGTTGTAACCTGCTAAGACATATCCTTGTGACAGCAAGGACGCTATTCGTTTCCTGCCCATTGCCAAAGTGTACTGAAGGTCTTGAGAATCATAGTAATACAGTTCCTGT
>JAHPYV010000248.1 GCA_019058495.1 Promethearchaeati archaeon | reverse complement strand
TGGCGAAATGGCTTGGGGAGCAGTCAAGGGCTTGATCTACGGAGGGATCGTTCTGGGTGTCACAGCAGGGATGGGCTTGCTCGGACTTGGTGTGTTCGTCCAGGATGCGAACATCGCGTTACTCCTGCTAGTTTTGCCGTTCAGCCTGCTTTTCGGGCTCCTCTCTTCAGCGCTTGGCATGTGTTGCACTGCAATTGCACCAACTATAGATTCATTCAACTACGCCACATTTCTACTAATAACTCCGATGTTTCTTGTTACTGGAACGTTCTTTCCGATGAATATCCTGCCACCGGTGCTACAGACTATCGTTCTCTTCACTCTTCCTCTGGCCAACGCCATCATTGTGACTAGGCAGCTCATGTTAAACAGAATCAACATTGGTCTGGCGCTGATCAGCCTTTCCTGGATCGTAGTTGTTACAGTAATTCTCGTCGTCCTGGCTGTGATCGGGATGAATAGGAAACTCATAAAGTGATCAACTTCAAAATACCTGATTGACGACAAATAGGGAAATGCTTTTATAGCATGCAAACGTTTCTACTATTTGACATTGAATCAAAGCAGGAGAGGAGAAGAAAATGGCTGATCAGGCAATCTTCCTGGGATTTGATATCACCTTCTGGATACTAATATTCGTACTGGCAATCATATTTGTCAGCTTCCTAGCTGCTGCAATTAGGATGGTTAAGGAGTACGAGAGAGCGGTGATTTTCCGGCTTGGAAGACTTGTGGGTGCAAAGGGTCCTGGGCTCTTTTTCAGAATACCTTTTCTTGATAAGCTCTTGGTGGTCGATCTGAGAGTAATAACTTCGGACATTCCAAAACAGAGGGTTATAACTCGCGACAACGTTACGGTCGATGTTGACGCTGTTGTCTATTACCGCGTTATGGATCCAAGTAAAGCCATCGTCCGAGTCGTAGATTATGCTGATGCCACGAATCTGCTTGCCCAGACTACCCTGCGAGACACGCTTGGTCAAGTTGAACTTGACGAGCTTCTAGCTAAGCGAGATGAACTGAACAAGAAGATACAGGGAATCATAGACCAGGCCACAGAGACATGGGGCATCAAAGTCACGGCGGTGCTGATCAGAGATGTGACTATTCCACCTGAGATGCAGAGAGCGATCGCCAAACAGGCAGAGGCTGAACGAGAGCGTAGAGCAAGAGTCATCGTTGCCGAGGGCGAGCTTCAATCTTCTAAGACTCTGGCAGATGCTGCGACCAAGTACCAAGATAATCCCATTGCTCTCAGGATAAGAGAGCTTCAGACTCTGACTGACATTGCGAGAGAGAAGAACATGGTCATAGTGACTCCTACACAGACAGGAGCATATTTAGGAGAAGTTGTCGGGCTAGCTGGAGCAGTTGCGAAAAAACGGAGGAGTGAGCAAGAGTCGGAGAGGTAGAATTCAGTCCTCTCTCCATTCTTTTTCTGTTCTTCCTTGTAGCTTTGATTTGGACTTCGTCCGTTTCAACCCCGCTCACGCCTGTTAGAACCTACGCAATTTTATGCAGTCGCTACCATCTCTTTCTCTTTTCTCGCTAGAGCGCCCTAGTTAATGGGTGGCTGCAAGCGGAAAACATAATGCTTATTATTCGCAACCAAGCAAGAACATGAGTGGCAGAAAAACAGTAAACGGTTTCTTTTTTGAGGATGGTGAGGAGGTGAAGTTGAATTTTGAGTAACGTAAGCAAGGTCGCGAAAGAGTTGGGGCTTGGCAAGTTCATGCAGGTGGGCTTTGTTGTCAGAGATACAGACAAGGTACTTGAGTACTATGAGAAGACACTGGGTATAGGGCACTTTGACACTGCAGTAATGGCAGCGGCTATTGATGGTGGCAAGGCGAAAATGAAAATATCAGTTGCACCACTCAGCGGAATCCAATTCGAGTTGATTGAGCCTCTTGAAGGAGATAGAATACACTCTGATTTCTTGAAACAAGGTAGAGAGGGCCTACACCATCTGGGTTTCTCGGTCAAGCGACTTGACGAAAAGATTAAGGAATTGCAGGGCAAGGGGATAAAGGTTTTAGAGAAAGGAACAATGCTAACAGAGAGTGGGAAAAACTTGGGAATAGAATACGTTTACTTGGACACAGCCCGCACATCGGGTGTGATCTACGAACTACTGAAGTTCTAGATGAAACTGCCCAAAAGCAAGTTCACATTGATTGATACTCTACGATCTTGCGATAGCGAGAACCGCTCAAGCGTTCTTAGAGGGTGAGCTTGTCAAGATGCAACAGGACGGTCATTTCGGACACTGGTTCATAGATCAGTTCGGATTGCCAGCCTATGAGTACGCGTGCAACCAAGAATCTGATCCTGAGGCCCAATACTTTACGACAGGAGGCCTTTCAACTGATCACTGGCATCAACTTGGAAACGATCGTCTGAACATTCTCGCTCATAATGACGGCTGTCTGGAGGTTGTTGAGAGTTCTCGCGGTCTTCAGTGGCTGTGTCGCCGAGATCCGAGGCACCGAGAGGTCGGTGGCGGTATAGGAATAATAGAAGACAGAGCGGGAAATGATCCAACGTGGAGCGACTTGTTCACGCAGAAAAATTATCGGAACGGATATCGCCGCACTTTTGGGGTAGGCTACTACCGCAAGATAGCTCAGAGAAATGGCATAACGTTAGACCATATCATTTTCCCGCCATTCACCGATGACTCTGTTGTACTGTCTGAGCTGAACCTCGTAAATGATTCGGACTTGCCCAAGAACTTCATACTCTATGATTATTGGGGAGTCGATGTTCGGAGCATCATCGCCTCGCTAATATACTTTGACCGGCGGAGAAAGGAGTTCAGCAGAAGCCAACTTCTGAACATAGTCGGAAAATCCTGGAAATTCATTAGCCCTGCACTGCGCAATGCGCCCGAACACGTGAAGGATTCCTTCTCAGCTAAGTTTGAGTTCCAGGCGAGATACAGTTCATATTTGAAGGCTGGCATATTGAAGCCGGCGTTCAAGCGAGGGGGCAGACCCTCAAGAGATGAGCCTTCTTCACGGAATTGTTATCCCAAGCCGCTTTTCCTCTCATCCTTGGATGCTATCCCGGCACGAGTCATCACGTCTTCTAACGCGCTTCTCAATCAAGACGGAAAACTTGAGCCACATGAAGAACCATTCCAAAACAAAGTCACTGTGAAAGACGGTCCATGCATATGCTTGGGCGTGGAGGTCCCACTGCAGCCAAAGGAGCGAAAGAAGTTCACGTTCCTCTATGGATACGCCGATGAGCAACAGATTCCAATCATCATCGATGCTTATAGAAGCCAATTGCCCTCAACGATACCAACAGAGTTGCCGTACAATGAGCCATCGTTCCCTATGCTCAAAGCAAATGGCGAGTCTTGGCAACGCAACTTGATTGATTTCAGTACGAGCGACAGTAAATACGATTGGGTTAGCAGAGAGACCAAGTGGCATTCATATTACCTTAGAAGCGCAACTCTTTACGACGAGTACTTTGAAAACCATTTGCTGCCTCAGGGCGGAGCATACAACTACCTGCAAGGGCTACAAGGAGC
>JAHPYV010000247.1 GCA_019058495.1 Promethearchaeati archaeon | reverse complement strand
GACACGCCCCCAGGAATTTCGACGATTTGGCGGATACGAATTTCGCTATCCAGAAAACCTTTCCTTCTGATTCTGGAACCACTGAACTTGTTGTGAAATTTTGCAGTGACAGTTCCATCAGAATTCTTATTCTTTTCTCGTTACCATATTGTTTTAATGAGCACAGCAAATGCGAGAATCACAATAAATACTGAAAGTCCAACTTCCAACCAGGTGGGCTTTGTCTTTAGGGACATTAAACTACCTATCCGTGCTCCAATTATCGACCCTACTGTTACCCATAGAGCAGGAAGAAACATTATGTTGCCACGAGAATAAAAGACAGTAGCCCCGGCAGCTGCTGTAAAAATAGTTGCGAATAAGGATGTCGCTATTGCTTTTCGTATATTGAGTTTCATCATCCTTAGAAAAGGAGGAAATAAACTGCCTCCGCTACCTCCACGCATAATTGTCAGGAAATTAAGAAAGAACGTCCCTCCGACGATATTTTTTGTACTTGGATTGACTTTTTGAGCAATCTCCGGGAGGATTCTGTCAAAATAAATTCCAAATACCGTTATGATAGAAACAATAACAAAGATGATCGCCAAGAGCAACGTTGGTATAAGCCCCGTCAAAAGTGCACCTGCTACTGTGCCTAATATGCCACCAATTATCACATACCGAGCAATTCTTAGATCTATATTCTTTCTGTGGCTTATGGCGCCTACAAGAGAAGAGAATGGTATAACTATTAGATTTATTCCAAAAGCACTTAGCAAAGGTAATCCAGCAGCATAAAGCAAAGGTGTCCTTATAGAGCCACCACCTATTCCAAACATACCACTCATGGAACCAGCAAAAAGACCAATCAGAAGATACATTATCATTAGCGTTATCGGTTCCATTCAACCTCTCCCCTTTGCCCCGAAGATTACGCGTCTCCTTGGGCTCCGTCTCCTTAAGATAATTGATATGCCATTTCCCCTCATCCGAGGAACCAGTAGGACAGACTGCCGTGAGCATGTGATGATTCGTAGGGTCGTTTGTACTGTAATACCACGGAAGACCAGAAACCAGGAAGGCTTGACAAAACCCTAGAATCATATCCCCACTGGCGTTCCTGCGTCAAAGTGGTTCCGAACGCGAAAGCATGCGGATCGTAGCGGTGTACAATACGGAGTAATTCATGGGTTATGTTCAATTCCAGAGCCTTTTCGTTGACATTCGACAAGGAATGTTGCCTGTTGCTAGTTCCTTTACGTGAGCAATGAATGCTATCGTGGTTGCTTCTCCAACCGGAGCGTCCAGTGGAAGTTCTGGCAGCCCTATCGGCAGGCATCGGTGGAAACTAGACATGGACTTGTTGATGTGAACCTATAGTTCAATGTACACCGGCCCCACCATGCACGCGCTCCCCATTTTCAGAGTCGCGAGAGATCATGGGGGAGTTGCTTTTCTGACGCGTGCCGTCTCACGCCTTCCGAACCGAGCGGAGTTTGATTTGGGCCGTTTGGTGGAAAAATCTGCGACGGATTGGTAACGGTTTAGGAATTACTTTGTCGGTCGTGATTGATATCCTCTCATCCGAATTTGGGAAACCGCCCCTACCACTTTCGTGAGGTCTGACTTACGTGGCCCCTTCGCCGAGAGGGTGCAATACGAGAGCATGGGTGAAAATGCCAACTTGGGGCAAAATCTAAATTTAGGGGCGAAGACAGTGTCCTGGGGTAATCGAGATGGCTGTAGTCGTTGTCGATGAACGGGGGCGTTTGACGATACCTTCTGAACTTCAGGTTAGGGATACTAAGGCGACATTGATCCCTGCAGGGCCTTTCATCATAATCATCCCCCTCCCGACACGCCCAGTAGAAGCCTCAGGTGGTTGGCTAGGAACCAAGCTTAGCAGGAAGGAGCTAAAGGCATTGGCGGAGAGGCAAGCACGCAAGGATGCGGTCAAGAGAACGAAGAGACGAAGACAATTATGATGATAGAAACAGACATGCTTTACGCCCACGTCAAGTCGGACGACTGGCTGAAGCCAACGGCTGAGAAGCTTATGGAACGCATTGCTCACGGAGACTTCGGCGCCGTCTCAACGAGTAGAGAAGTGCTGCATGAGCTCTACTATGTTTCGATGGAAGAGGGCCTTGATCTAGAATCATATATAGCCCGGCTGGCCGCCCTAACATCAATTCCGAACCTAAAGTATCTGGACACAACCTCGGAGATCGACATACTAGCGGTTACATTGATGAAACAATTCAATCTCACATCGATTTTCGACGCTTACTATGCGGCAACAGCCCTAAACGCGGACCCCGATCACACAATAATATCGACGGATGAGGTTTTTGACAAAGTAACCGGAATCAAACGTAGAGACCCGCGGACCCTGTAGGCGGTCAGTTCTGCAATTGGGTTGAAGCTGGCAGCGATATCACTAAGGACCAGAAAGTTTCGAGCCAGTAGGTCGCGTCTTCAAATCCCATCGGCCCCATTCTGGAGCGAACTCTCCGCGGAAAGAGTCGGAAGTCTGGCGCTTACGACCAAAAGTCGTCCAAGGCGTACTGATCGGAATAGTAACCGCGCACCTCGAGAATCTTGCCATCCTGAACGCGGATTAATTGGCAGGCCGTGACATCAAGGCGTTTCGTGCCGCGTGTCCCGGTGGCGTGCTGTAGTGCAACCACGTGTTGGTCATTGGCGACGACATCGATGAGGTCCGCCTTGAACGTGCCTCCGCTGAGTTCCCTCAGCCTCCCTAGGAAGTCGCGACCGATTGCATCCCAGCCCCGATGGTCGCCGGCGATGGGGCTCCGTCCTGGCATGTGCCACACCGCCTCCTGGGCGAAGCAACTCTTGATTGTCTCGATATCTCCTCGGGCGAACGCTTCATACAACCGTCGAACGGCTGTCGCATTCGGGTGTTCGGTATTCGGCATCGGTGTCATGCCTCGATTGGACGACGCCTGATATTTTAGGGTAACAAAACGCTTTCAAACCCCAAATTGTGTTCAAAATAATTGCGGTCGCCCGGATTTCCACCTGAGTTTCTCGCCTTGAAAAGGGCTCGAAGGCTTCTGGCGTTCAAATGCCACCGGCCCTTCACTCGCAACTCCTCAGCACCGCGTCGCGTTCCGGTCAGAGTACGGGCGAATAGTTACTCTGGTAAACCGGGGTTAGAATCCTCTTCTCCGGACCAGAACTCACGTGAGTTACAGAGTTGGGACAGCGGTCTGAGTTACACAAAGACTGTTGTCGCCATTGTAAGCGCATGTAAGTTCACTGCGCGACCAAGCCCTATATGTTCATACGGCTTTTCTGGCATTGAAGCCGGAACAGAGTCTGATGTCCCCTCTCAAAGAAGCACGATGTTCCGTTCTGCTCACGTTTGACTTTGATGCAGAAAGCGCAGAGGTCAGGAAGACTCCTGACTTGCCAGTTTCGCTTTCGAAAGGACAATTCGGTCCCCGCGTAGGAGTGCGAAGGATTCTTGAATTCTTGGAGAAACATGACATAAAGGCGACATTCTTCACACCCGCATGGACGGCCGAGAACTATTC
>JAHPYV010000246.1:3238-3546 GCA_019058495.1 Promethearchaeati archaeon | reverse complement strand
GCAATAGATATTGGTTGCGGAGGAGGTAGACTGGTTATCAGCATTGCAAAGAGACATCCACTAATGGAAGTGGTTGGACTTGATCTATCGGAAGAAATGATAAATTTGGCTAATCGGCGAGCCTCACAAATAGGGCTGTCCAAGCGCGTCAAGTTCAGGATTGGAGATGCCGAGCGTGTTCCGTTTCCTGATGAGTCGTTCGACCTCGTAGTTAGTACTTTGTCACTTCACCACTGGTCGAAACCAGAAAGGGTTTTCGATGAAGTCGCTCGAATTCTAAAACCCGGCGGCAAGTGTGCACTATTTGA
>JAHPYV010000246.1:0-3228 GCA_019058495.1 Promethearchaeati archaeon | reverse complement strand
TGGCGAAGTCCAAGTTGGGAAGATTCTGTAAAGTTACGGAAGGTCCCTTCTGGCTTGCAATCAAAGGTAGGAAGCCGAGGAGATGAAAAACTCATAGCAGGAGGTTCTGAAGCAACTATTTTGCGTCTCAGCGAAGAGTTTATATAGAAGTTTTATTCGGTTTTTAGGGAGAGGAAAAGATTACCAAAAGGTAACAAAATGTCTTGGATTCCCGCGCTTCACAGTAGCACTTGACCAGTCGTACAACAAGGTCAGGAATCGTTTGCCTCATTAGTGAGGTCAGCACAGATCGATAAGCTGTTTCGCTCCAAAAGTCAGCATAGATCATTTCGGGGAACGGTTGATTAAATTGGCATCCCGCAAGGATCAGCAGAGCCACATGGCTAAGGAAAAACAGAAGGAAGAAACCAAAGCAACAGAGGAATTAGGCAAGTCTGAGGCTCGAAGGGGAACCACAGAATCTCGAACCGAAGCCTCAAATGCAGCATCTATTGAGGTGAAAGAGAAAGACATAGAGACGCTAAGAAAGTCTCTTCAAGAGGAAAAGAACAGAGCGGAGCAGTATCTAACTTCGCTCAAGTATCTCAAGGCAGAATTCGAGAACTATCAGAAGAGAAATGCAAAGGACATGGATGAGCTCGTCAAAAGAGGGAGTGAGCGGCTTGCCAGGAAACTGCTCAGTGTCTTGGATGACTTTGAGAGAACTATCAAAGCAAGCGAGGCCGTTGGCGAGTCAAGCAATCTACTCACAGGGGTTGAGATGATTCAGAAAGAACTTCAGAGGATCCTCAAGAGCGAAGGAATCGAGAAGATAGATGCGGTCGGCAAGAAGTTCAATCCAGAGCTTCACGAAGCCGTCATGGTGATAACGACAGACAAATGTGCTGCAGATACTATAGTCGAGGAGCTTAGATCTGGCTACATGTCTGACGGCAGAGTCCTTAGACCCAGCATGGTGACTGTTGCAAATCCGCCAGAAAAGCAATCCAGTCCTTCTTGCGGTGAAGAAGAATCAGACGGGGAAGAACCGGAGGATAATAATATTACTGACAAGGTAACTAATAAGGAGAAGTGAAATCTAGGATTATGGAGGGTGTTCGGAGAAGTCGATAATGAAACACGAGTTCGGTTAACTGTCTCGTGTTCAAATGAGGTTTTTGTTAAATTATGTGACGAGGTGAACTACTCAATGTCCTCATCAACAACTGAGACATCGGAATGGCAAAAGAAAGAGTCAGGGAAGAAGGAGAAAGTACTCGGAATAGATCTTGGGACAAGCAACTCGGCGGTTGCAGTTGTAATGGGTGGAAGGCCAGTGGTTATTCCAAGCGCTGAGGGAGTGTCCGTCACTGGAAAAGCCTTTCCTTCAGTTGTAGCCTTTACCAAAGACGGGCAGCTACTTGTCGGGGAGCCAGCAAGACGCCAAGCTATTAGCAATCCTGAAGGAACCGTCTTTGAAGTAAAAAGGAAGATGGGAACTAATGAGAAAATCAGAGTGTTTGGAAAGGAGTACACACCGCAGCAGATCTCAGCATTCATTCTGCAGAAGATGAAGGCCGATGCTGAAGCGTATACCAGTGAGAAGTTTGACAAGGCGGTAATAACTGTTCCTGCGCATTACAACGATAATCAAAGGCAGGCGACAAAGGACGCTGCAGAAATAGCAGGACTCAAGACCATAAGGCTAATCAATGAGCCCACCGCGTCAGCGCTAGCCTACGGAGTTGACAAGGCAGGGAAGGAACAGAAGATCCTTATCTTTGAACTCGGTGGCGGAACATACGATGTCACAATCATGGAGTTTGGGAAGAATGTCTTCGAGGTAAAAGCAACGAATGGAGATACGCATCTTGGCGGAACCGACATGGATAAAGCTGTCATAGACTACATTGCCAACCTCTTCAAGAGAGACACTGGCATTGACTTGAGAAACGACAAGATGGCTTTGTATCGTTTAAAGGAGGGTGCTGAGAAAGCGAAGATCGAGCTCTCTACGACTTTGGAGACAGAAATCAACCTGCCCTTCATATCAGCTGATGCGAGTGGACCCAAGCACTTGAACTACAAGATGACTAGAGCGAAGCTTGAGGAACTTGTGGCTCCAATATTTGAGAAATGTAAGGAGCCGCTGAAGATGGCGCTGGCCGACGCGAAGCTAACGTCAAAAGACATAGACAAGATCATTCTTGTTGGTGGACCTACGAGGATGCCCATTGTTCATAGGTTCGTTGAGCAGATGCTCGGGAAAAAACCTGAGAGAGGTATTGACCCAATGGAGTGTGTATGCATCGGCGCTGCGATACAGGGCGCTGCTCTCGCAGGAGAAATTGGCGACATACTGCTTCTCGATGTTACTCCGCTTTCGCTAGGTGTTGAGACTTTGGGAGGAGTCATGACTAGGGTAATGGATCGAAACACTACGATACCCGCGCGTAGAAGCCAAGTATTCTCCACAGCAGCAGATTTCCAGACTGCGGTGACCATACACATTCTCCAAGGAGAACGTACGATGGCAACGGACAACGTTTCGCTTGGGCAGTTTAATCTAACAGGGATACCGCCTGCGCCCCGGGGAGTGCCTCAGGTAGAGGTCACATTTGACATAGACGCAAGCGGCATACTTCACGTTGGTGCAAAAGACCTTGGAACAGGTAACAAACAGGAGATAACCATAACGGCTTCTACCAAGCTGAGCAGTGAACAGAAGGATCGCATGGTGAGAGATGCCGAGACCTTCGCTGAACAAGACAAACAGAAGAGAGAGGAAGTGGAAACACGCAACAACGCAGACTCAGTGATCTACGCTGCCGAGAAGATGATCAAAGACTTGGGTGAAAAGATATCGAAGGACAGCAAGGAAAAGATAGAGAAGGCAGCCAATGAGGCCAGAGAAGCGCTTGGAGGAAAAGATGTATCTAGAATAAAGTCCAAGACAGAAGAGCTATCCAAGATACTGCAGGAGGCAGGTGCAGCGGTCTATCAACAAGCAGCGCAACAACAGGGCGCACAGCAGCAACAACAACAGCAGCAACAGCAAAGACAGTACTCTGCTGAACAACAAAGGGGACAACCTGGTCCCTCATCGAAAAGTGGCGAAGATGTAGTGGACGCCGAATTCAAGGAAGTCCCAGACGAAGACAAGGACAACTGACATCCTTCCCCCTATGTGGTGGTGGGTTCCCGATTCGTCGACGCTCTTCGTGGTGTCTCACCCTATCGGGTTCATGG
>JAHPYV010000037.1 GCA_019058495.1 Promethearchaeati archaeon | reverse complement strand
ACGCCTTAGTCGCATTAACCGCAATCCAGTAGGGCGCCCCCTCTAGCAGATTGTACACGTATGTTACGTTTGTATATGTGGAATTTGCTGCATTGTATGTGAAGGCACTCCATGCCCTTCCCACTGGCTCCCAGCTTGCCCTCCCTACTACTTGGGCAGTCAGTGATTGATTGGTGTAGTAGTCGAAGACCTTTGCAGTTGTAGGCGGGTTTATAATGTAGTGGCTGGCCAGAACGACATCTCCAGCTCCCGGGATCGCGAGAACCAAGTTAAACCTGGACGTTAGGTTGAACTTGGAGGTAAGTGAACCCGCTTCTCCAAGGGAATTGTCCACCCAATCGACTTCGACCGAGTAGTTGCCGGCTGCATAGGTTATTGGTATCGTCTTTGTGAAATTGGCCCAACCATTGGTTGGCGTCACGCTATTGTTTGTCTCGATCACCGCAGGTGATGCGTTGTAGACGGGAGGACCTCGAATAGTAAAGTTAGCAGTACCAGTGGTGACAGGCAATGTACCGTTGATGAACGACGCGAATCTTATAGTCTGTTTTGGATAGAAGTTTGTTGCGGCAACCCATGTGGAACCGCTCTGAAGAAGTGTTGAGACTTGGTGAACATAGTTACTCGAAAGTGCGTTAATCTGATATGGACCGAAGGAGTTTGAAGGACTAGTGTATGAGCGGATGCCCGTGACGTTGACTCTGAGGATCAGATTTGAACTCACGGTGAACCGAGTGAAGTTGGCATCTGAAATGATGTTATGGTTCTTTCCATCTGGATCCACGCAGGTTGTGAAACTGTAATCTGAGGGAACTGAGATATTGAAGTAGTACTTTGTATATAGCGTAGAACCCATTGCTTGGGAGTCTTGCGAGAAGTAGGTTCTATACGTGAATGACCATGAGATCTTTTGACCTGGGCCTTGTCCCTGAAAACTAGATGTTGCGGTGCTTTGTCTAGTCGCGTTTAATCTGACTGTGCATGTAAATGCTGCAATGTTGCTTGGGGAGCTTAAAGTAAGGTTGTTGCTGCCGAAGATGAATGAGTAACTCGTGCCTGATGTTGTGAAGCCAGTCATCTTGGCTGAACCTGATCCGTAGCTCGCTCCGTCACTTACGGTAACGTTAGAGGATGTTTGAGGTCTGACCTTCAAGTTGACTTGATGCGGCTTTACATAAGCTCGCAGAACCAGCGATACGTTATCAATGGTTATCTTGTTCTGACTGTTCCAACCAGTGTAGGTTGCACTGCCAGAGGTCATTTGGATGCCTATTTCAATCGAGATTTTCTTTGATGGGAGGCTGAACAAGCTAGGTGAGAGTGAGATGTTGGCCGTGTTCCAGTGATTATTGATTGATGAGCTGTGTGAAACTGTGTAAAGATTGACGGCCCACGGGTATGTTGAGGTTGAACCATCAGTGTTGTTTATTGTCGCGTAGTAGATAAACTCTGATCTATCGAAATTCGTTGTTACAACAGGGTACCAGTTGAAGATGAGGTACGCACTGAGGACAGTGCCTCGTTGAGGTAGGATTGTCTCATTCCAAGATACTCTGTCTTTGCCACTGAACGTCGTACCACCGCTCGCTACTGGCATCTGGCAATAAACAGTCTTGTCGGCAGAAACCCAAGCTCCTGTGAAGGTTGAATGACTTAGAGGGTCGTACTTGCTGAAGCTCCAAGGTGGAGAGCTGGTACCACTGCCAGAATTGAAGGTGCCGTTTACGGCTTGATTACGTTGATCCCACAGGTATGTAATATCGACGGTCGCTGAGTTTCCAGTCCAGCCTGATCCCAGATCGATGTAAGCATTGGGAGAACCTGGAAGGCTGACAGTTTGTCCAGCGCGCGTTCCTAAGCTGTATTCAGAGACGGGTCTCGTGGGACCGGAGGCATACGAAGCTAATGGTAAATCTGATTGAGTACCGCTCGAGTTATCAGATTGGCTGCCCGTCACCGAAGCTGGGTTGATGTTGAGCATTTGAGGGATTGAGAGGATGAAAAGTGATATCACCAAGACAGCAAGAACTGCCTTCCTGTGCTTGAGATGCATCGTCTGGGCCATTATTTAGCTTCAACTCCTTTTCGAGGAAACATATGGTGTACGCAACAAGCTCATATTATTCAGTAATCGTCGGTCTATAAATATCATAGGGAGACGTAAGTTTCCTTTAACAGTTCGAGGTGTTTTCTCGCAATGCTGTCTTCGAGCATGCCCGAGGCCCATTTTTGCCTCGTGACATTCACCATGTATTCTGGGAAGAACTTGAGGAATGTCGGATTGTTCTTCAGAGCCATGTATCTGTTGCCACTCCTGTCAGACACCTCGTTGACCACATCCAGTTTTCGAAGAGCTTTCAGAGCGTTCTCCACTACATCGTTGTCAAGTTTGAGGTTGGCAGCGAGTTCTCTTGCGGTTAACACGGATGTTCTTAATGATTGTATGACCTTATATTGAATGGGATTTGTGAGGATGTTTGCTACTGCTTCAGGATCCTCCTCAAGGACCCTGTACTTCTCAAAGAACTTTGCCTCTTGCTGCTCGTACTTGACTGCAAGGTTTTCAGGTATTCGGCTTCTTAAGGCTCTGAGAACGCTACTGTCAGGTGGCAGTCTGACCGCGAATATGTCTGATAAAAGAAATAGACTTTCGCTCGGTATGCCTTCAACAATTGCTTTCTTGACTAGCCCCATCTTGACAAGGGGATCGATCAGTAGGTCTATATTGACTATTTCTGTTTTAAGTTCCTCTTCTAGTGACTCCTTTGCTTCAACCTTGCTCAATGCGCCTGTCGTGAGCCTCTGAAGGAGAAGGCGACGGCGAGGATCCTTGATCATGAGGGCAGTCATCTGCTCATCGGTTAGCGTGAGGTAGTCGATGAGTTTCTTGTAAGCTTCCTCAAGAAAAGTGGGGAAATTGTCTGAACCTACTTTCTGCATTAGTTCCGTTGAGGTTTCGGTGAGCGGTCCCTCAAAGACTGTTGCGTCCTCGTCTTCCGCTAAAAGAATTGCCACATAATGCTGGGGCATTCCTCTCAGCGCGAGTCCCGTGTAGTAGCTTGCTATGTTTAGTGAACCGATCTTCATGGCGAGGAAACCTGGTTTCCCTTCGCCCATCGCGTGACTCGTAAATATCCTCATCATTTCATCTGGTGAGATTTCGACTGTATTAGGATACTTTGATTCCAATATTGTACCTTCGGCTTCATCCCACTTGACGACAACTATTCCTTGAGGCAAAAGACTCCACACCCTGATGATAGTTATAATGTATCAGCTTGACCGAATACATGGTTATAAATATATTTAATACTTTAGCTAGCTTCCTGAGGCGGCATTCTTGACCTAGTGAACGTCGCAATCGGACAGTATGGCAGGATCTCAGGATGCCCAGTGTATATGCGTCATTACTTAGAAAGCAGAGAATCAGCAACCATGGAGAAACTCAAGGAGCTGGGGAATAATATGGTAACTCTCACGAGACTTTTCAACATAAGAGAAGGAATCACATCAGCAGACAACACTCTACCCAGAAGATTCTTCGAGCAACCCCTGCCGGAATGGGGAACCAAAGGAAGAACCATGAATAAAGAGAGATTCATGCAGATGGTCAGAGAAAACTAAGCTGAGAGGATGGGATTCAAATGGCATACCACGAACAATGATGCATGAAAAGACATAAGCCAAAGCTAGAACTACAAAAACAAAAGGGAAAAGGTGAGATTTCACAGGTTGCTGAGAACTAGTTTGACATCTAACTAGCTTTTTTTCTTTTTCTTTTCTTCCCTATACTTCTCTATTACGTCGCGGACTTCTTTGGCTCCGTCAGGCAGGTTCTCTTTGCTTTCAACCTTCTCAATCTGTTGTAGCTGATCGTCCAGAGTCTCCATTTCGACTTCCTCAATTCCTTCCTCAGGCTTCTCCATCGCCTCGACTGCCTCAAGCTCGGTTCGCAGTGCTGCACTTGCCCCGGCAGACTCCGCTTCTGAAGCGATCTCCTTGAGAGGCTTCCCAGATGATGCTCGTGCAGGCAGTGCACCAGCAGCAGGCTTTCTCCTCGAGAAGGCTCTAATCCTTTCCTGCATGATCTCAACAATGTTTTCTTGTCTGGACCCTAGTGGCAGCGGTGCCACCTGTTCATGCTCACCTTTGTTGATAAGTTTCAGCGTTTCATCGATCTTCTTTACTACGAATGGAATCTTCGCCCTACGATAGAGATAGATTCCAACCGCCACGAGGAATACGGCTCCACCGCCCCCACCACCGGCGATGATTACCCACATCGGAGAAACGCCAGGAACCACCAGATTATAGGTGACCAAGACCCCTTGGAACGAGTAGTGATCTTTTTGGGGGCTAACCGTGAACGTAATCTTCTGTCCCTCAGAGGCCCAATCAGTCTTCAGAGTTATCGTGTAGTTACCGCCACCAACCTCCGTAACTGTATAGTAAGTCGAATTAAGTCCAACTATTGTAATGGTCGCATTGGTTATACCCACGTTATGATCCGTGTCAAAGAGTCGTATTCTGAATACCGCATCGTTTCCTCTTGTCACTGGCTCAGGCGGTGCAATCTGAACCGTGGTGCTAACTGCTTTAATCAAGAGTTCTCCCGTAACTGTTGACGGGTTATAGTGGAGTTTGCTCATTCTAACTGAGAACGAGTAAGCGAACGCACTTTCGGTCGCACCAGTGGAATTGAAGAAAATTGTGTATACCCCGCTTCCATTGTCGTAGGACGACCACGAAACCAATTCATTAACAAATACTCCAACAGTCGCACCGGGGATGAGTCTGCCGTAAGTGTCGTTAAACTTGACAACTATTTTTCCTGGATCACTCCAGACCACGGTCAAGACAGCGCCTACCCGGGATGAACTCGTTGCAATAGACTTGATAGTGAGAGACGGTGAGAACAAGCCGTCGACGTAGTAGCCGTCTGCCGTCAAAACGTAGGCGTGTATCCTGAGGGTGTAGTTTCCCTCACCTAAGGTTGCATTCAGTCTCAAGGCCCACGTATTGTCCGGGTTAATAAATATATTATATACACTCAAGCTGTAGTCTATTCCGGTTTGAGTGTCGCGCGCTGTCACAGAGTCCCATAAGGCAAACGAGATCCTAGAAGCGTGGTCAATATCCTCATAGGTAAGCACCACGGTGGCGTTGTCCCCCCAGTACGTAGATAGTTGAGTTGTAGGCGAGGACAAACTTGTGTAAATGTATCTCACCCGGACCAATGCGTTTGTAATAGTGATTGTAGCCCAGTGAGTTTTCGAGAACACGAAAGTCGCGCTGTAATTGCCAGGAACCTTTCCGGTTAAATCGAGCGAGAACTCGTATGTTCCGTTGCTTAGCAGGGTCACGGTGTAGGGATTAGTCCATATGCAGGTTGCGCTCACCCCAGATCCAGAGATGACGGCTCCGCCTGCGTCTGTGTCTCTATAGGTTATGCGGAATATGGCGTTGCCCCCGTAGGGTGTTGTGACTGAGAGACCGGACTCCGTATGCGCGGTCTGCCTGTCTCGGATGTAAAAGCCGTTGAGGTTGAATGTCACGGTCTGATAGTAAGGTTTAGTTGCAGTGATGTTGAAAGACCATGCGTTTGTACCGGTTGGAGTTGACGCTGTTGCATTGAAGAATATGCCGTAGCTTCCACCTATGTACCTGTACCACCATCGAATATGAGAGGACCCGACGTCAGTATCGTTGCCGTAGGTTCTATTCAGAATCAGTGTAGCACCCACGACTGGTCTGCTATGGTCGACATCTGTGTACGTCAGGGATTTTTGTAGCGTAGTATTCCAAGCGAATGTCTCGTAAGGGACCACAAAGCTAGCGGCAGTCCCCGTGGTGGATACATTTCTCACGGTGACCTGAACTAGAATACTTTGAAAGAGAAAACCAGACTTAGTCGCATTGATCTCAATTGAATACGTTCCATAGTGCGGTATGGTCGACTGATTACCTATAATAGCAGTGTAGGAACCTGGGGTACCTTCGCTCATATCCAGCGAAACATTATATTGATTACTCCACCTCCAAGTCACATGAGCCCCTGTGACGCCGCTACCGTCGCTGATTTTCCTGTATAGGGTGCTCAGAGTAAACCCGTCTCCGTAGGGCACCTGGTAAGGCGCTCCAGGTGAGGTGAGGGTTGTCGATATGTAAGCGGATACTGTTGAGTTAGTGGTGAAACGAGCAATCGCATTGCCTGCTTCGTACTGATTCGTCCAGTTGACCGCGAAGTACCAGAGCGTAGCTCTCTCTTTGGCTCCATCATAATAAGTGACGTTGTTGGGATTACTTCTGCTCCAAGGCTTAAGTGTCACGTTGAAGAAGCCAGTTGAGTTGGCGTAAACTGTCCAACTCTTAATCGAGCGGGAATTTACGGATGCATTGTAGAGCACGATCTTTGCTTGGAATGATTGAACGTTGAGAGGAACCCCACCACTCCCGTCTCTTATGGCGCCTATGAGCCTAGTTATGTTCTGAGGAATGAAGTAGGTTGCATTCTTCCAACTAGATGGAGGGCTATTTGTAGTGTTACATTGTGTGTAGAGTAGGGCTCTTATGGTTGAGGGACCGAGGTAGTTTTGAGACATGGCGTCTATTTCTAGCACGTATGTAGGTGGATTTGGAAAGTCACCTGCAGGTACCTTGATCAGCGATGTCGACGAATTGATTGTGGCAGTAGCATAGTCCGTTATTGCAGTTCCCGGCGGGAAGTATACACCGCTCACCTTGCCATATTGGATCCAGTCGGAAGGGACGTAAACCGTAACATTGTAGCTCGTGTATCCACCAATATTGTTGGGAGTAGCATACTTGCAGGTCCAATTTGTGTTTGTGTCATCATGCACTGCAAAGGTCACCGAATCTGTCTGAGTCGAGTGCATGGCATACATCGTTGAAGAGTAACTGAATGTGACGCCATTGTAAGCGGAGCTAAAGTTGAAAACCGCCTGCGAACCAGTCCAATGTGGAGATGGCGTAATCGTAAGACTTCCTTGACCAGGGGTGCCAGTCGCAACAGGATACTTATGCGATTGAGCCACATCGTACATAAATAAATTGATGCCATTAGGAGTTGGCTTATTCTTTATGTAGAACGTGACGTTATCAAAATAGAAACGTGGGTTATTTCCAACTTGTATCTCGAGATTTGAACCGATGTAGACTCCAATCTTGAACGTGATTGAGGTCGATTGGTTGATTGCCGAAGCTGGAACACTGAAGGTAGCTGTCTGCCAACTTCCTGTTGTAACTGACGAGAAAGCTATGATATTGTATTTGGTTGAGTTAATCCAAGCTGAGATGTAGGAGTCAGTACTGGGTATTACCGTGGTTTGGTTTGTCCAGTACTTGAAGGACAGTCTACCGTCAGCTAGGGCGTAGAGAGTTTCAGCGAAGTTCGTCGTTTGGTAATATTCAGCATGGGTTCCTGCAGAATATTTGCCATACCTTATGTAGACACCAACATCATCCCAGTGCACAGCCGCATCAGCTGAAGCACCTAGACTGGATGACCCTGCGGCAGTCATGGAGATGTCAGCGTATAGTCTAACTCTGTAGGTTCCAGTCCCAGTAATGTAGCTAGTTATGTCATACTCCGCGGGTGAACTCCACTTCGATGTTATGCCAGAAGCTGAGGTGTCAACTATTGTGTGATCCACCGGACCGCTACCAGAGTAATAGGTGAGAACGAGTCTAACGTAGAAGGAGTTTATCACGGCGTAAGGAGTGGTGGGATAAGTTCCAGTTTGACTGTAATACTTGATATAGTATATATAATTGAGCACTGCTTGTTCTGGTGGCACCAAGCCATTGTATGTGAAGTTCTGGTCGCAAACCATGGTTGCACTGGCAGTCGCTGACTGCCTTTTATTAACATTGATTGTATAGCGTTGTTCCCATTCGTTTGAAGCGCCATCCCAATTATTATTGGGGGTTCCTTTGCTGCTCGGATCATTTTCTGAGGTTTTGGGTGTCCAATACGAATTTGAGGTAAAATTCATGTTTTGTATTGGTCTCTCGATCGTAGTGTTTCCGTTCAAGCGAATATAGTCGCTGCCGGTGTTTGTTCCCGATGGCGGGCTACTCGCCCAGTCGCCTGAGAGGTAGCTTGCGCTAGTCGAGGAAAGGGTCCATGAAGATGATGTATCGAATCCCCCGTTCACCACGTAGTCCGCGTTCCTAGCGATGTTCGTGAAGGCTGTATTCAGTTGGTAACCTTCCCAACCACCACCTGGTAAAGACGCTGTCAATTGTGTGTTGTTCTGTGAGACGGTGCCAGACCATAGTCTGCTTGCTCGCTCCAAAATAGGACGATTTTGGCCAGCGCCGGTGTATGTTGTCGTGCTTGCATTGGCTGGGGTGGCGATCACAGTTATTCCTATGATGAATGAGATTACAAGTGCTTCCACAATGAGATTGTGATGCCTGTTGCGGCTCAATCCTATCACCCTATTACCCACAACAACCTGTAAACCGATTTCGTGAATCGATATCAGCATTTCCTATTCGATTACTCTCAATCTACCCATAAATGTCTTCGTTTAGGATTAAGGGAATAAATGTCTTTTCGCTGTTTGATTTGCCTACAAGATTTCTTCAGGTTTCTTACACCTGATTCTTGAGACTTTGGAGATGATCTCTTATTTTACTCTCCGTAAGCCTCTTTCAGTAGCTCGAGATGTTTCTTAGCTATACCGTCTTCGAGCATACCTGAGGACCATTTTTGTCCCGTGACATTTACCATGTACTTCGGGAAGAACTTTAGGAATGTGGGATTAGATTTCAAGGCCAAGTATCTGTTTCCAGATTTATCTGAGAGTTCAGACACTATATCTTGTTTTTGGAGTCTCTTCACAGTTTCCTTCACTATTGGTTCGCTCAGACCTACGAGCTGAGACAGTTCTCCTAGGGCGCATACATTTGATCTTAATGCCTGAACTACTTTGTATAGCAAAGGATCGACCATCAAGTTGGCAACGCTTTCAACGTCTTCTTCAAGGATGTTGTAACTCCCGAAGAACTTCGCCACCTGGTCTTCATACTTGTCTGCAATCGCTGCAGACAGTCTACTCCTCAAAGCCTTCAGCATAGTGATGTCTGGAGGTAGCTTCGCCGGAAATACATCCCTGAGCAGGAATAGGCATTCGCTTGGTATTCCTTCGACTATTGCTTTCCTTATTAGTCCTAGTTTCACCAACGGTTCGACAAGTAAATCCATATCGATGATTTCTTTTTGTAGTTCTTGTTCAAGGATTTCCTTGGCTTCGACCTTGCTCATAGGACCCAAAGTCAACTTTTCCAGTAGTAAGCGGCGCCTAGTATCTTTGACGAGTAGAGCTATTCTCTGTTCATCGGTTAACGTAAGATAGTCAATAAGCTTCTTGTAAGCCTCTTCCAGAAAGACCAGAAAATTGTCTGAACCGACTTTCTGCAGGAGTTCCGTCGAGGTTTCGGTGAGCGGTCCCTCAAAGACTGTTGCATCCTCGTCTTCAGCGAGGAGAATTGCCACATAGTGCTGAGGCATTCCTCTCAGCGCGAGTCCCGTGTAGTAGCTTGCTATGTTCAGCGAACCGATCTTCATGGCGAGGAAACCTGGTTTCCCTTCGCCCATCGCGTGGCTTGTGAATATTCTCATCATCTCATCTGATGAGATTTCAGCTGAGTTAGGATACTTTGATACCAGTATCGTCCCTTCAGCTTCATCCCACTTGACGACAACTATTCCTTGAGGCAAAAGACTCTCACCTAGGTGATGATGGCTATGATGAATCAGCTTGATCGGACATATCCCTTATTAGAAGGCTGAGCGTATTTAATACTTTAGCTACTCTCATGAGGCGGCCATTTCAAATCTGGTGAAGGTCGCAATAATCGATTCGTTGCCGCAATAGGTAGCCTGGCTGGAAGAGCTTCTCTAGCCTGTTTTTAACGATTGCGATTTTCATGGATTTCACCAAGCTTTTTCGGGTTGCGAGTGTATAGATTCATATATTCAAGACTCGATCTTTGTTACACGGAGAAGATTGGTGTGAAGGCTGGTCGGCAGATACCAATAACGCCGGAGCATATCAGACCGTATCACTCTACCACGCTGTTTTAAGAGATGTTGCATTTGAGCACAGAACATGGAGATGAAAAACTAAGAGACCTGATCAGAGCGACAAGGGCTTTTGTAAGACGCATTGCAGTTGCACTAGGCAACTTTGCCAGCGAAATTGAGAGAATAGAAAAAGCATTAGGCCCATCGGCAAATGTCCCTATGCCCCCTCAACAGGCTGTACGGCTTGCTGAAGGCGCTCAACAGTTGGGTACCGAGCCTCAACAGGTTCAACCTGTGGTTCAGGACGCCGCAAGTGACTATGCGGTGAATCCCGATGCGATGGATTCGCCTGACATATACCAGGTCAAGTCTGTTGATGGAAGCGACATATCTCTTTCAGCTGCGGCTGAAAAGGTTCTGACAACTCAGGTCGGGGCTATTGAAGACGGGCTGAAAGCTAAACATGGTCCCCGACTCAAGATTGCTCTGGCTGGTCGCGCTGCTGTTGGCAAGACTACTCTATTCAACTTGCTTAAAGGGCTTGAGTCACCTGCAGCTTACCACGCTACAATAGGCGCCGATGTGGATCGGAAGCTATTCCAGATCGATGGGACGAGAGTAATTGTGTGGGATCTGGCTGGGCAGCAAGAGTACCATAAGACTTGGGTTATATTTCTGAGGGGGGCTGCACTTGTCTTGTTTGTTTCGGACTCTTCGCTTGAGAATGTGGTTAGCAGCAAACCGCTCCTTGACCTTTGCCGTAGAGTTGAGCCTAACGCAGAGATAATCTGCATCGCGAACAAACAAGATCTGCCAAGTAGACTGAAACCTGATGAAATTGAGAGGCAACTAGGGGTCAAAACATATGGTTGTGTCGCCATAGACCCAGCATACAGAGAGGGAGTTATGGGCATCATAGTGCAGTCCGTACGGAACATAATCAATAAAGGCGCTAATCCGCTGGACCAACCACTCCGCTAGATTACGTGAAACACCTTCTCAGCAGGCTAGTTCTAAACTGATGTTACCCTGATTTTGAATCGAACTGAAATCCCAATCACTTCTTTTCTGACCCGATAATGGACATATCTTATAAACGTGGCTTGCTTTGTATATCAACTGAAATCGGTTCCAGACCCTAGCTCCATAGCGGTGAACTGCGTAAATGGATGAACGAATGATAAGAAAGTACTTCATGGCCAGTTTTGCCATTAAGCTACTCTCAATCGTGTTAGTTGGTTTGGGTATAGTTGCTGGAATAGCTTACATGTTCTTCCAAGTGCCGATGTTTCTGAATAATGACTATTTTCAAGTGGCGTCGGTCACAGTGATCATTGTACTAGCGTTTCTTGTTTCGAGTATTATACTAGCTCCTTTTGAGTATAGACTGGAGAGGAAGTATGATAGAACAACCTTAGATTATGGGAGTTATCTTGGTTACAAGATACGTTCAAGACTCGTGTTCCTAATCCCATTCTCAATACTATTTTTGATTTTCCTTCTCTATTCTCTGTTTATACCTAGCGAGGACGCCTATTCCATACCCTTCACTTACGTGACAACTCTGATTGTTATCTTCGTTATCGGAATCATGATGCCAAGGATATACGGATCGTTCCTTAGAAAGGAGAGAATCGGGAACCCAGAGTTATCGAAGTCAATCCAAGATCTTGCAAGTAGAATGGGGATTAAGGGAAGGATTGAGGGAGCTTATCAAGTTCCAGTCAGAGGGTTCAAAGTAGTCAATGCTGCTCAACTTGGATTCGGCAGAAGACACGGGAGAATATACTTGATTGGAAATATCGAGGAACTTCTGACAAAAAATGAGGTGGAAGCAGTTGTTGCCCATGAATTTGCACATATGAAATCCCGTCATATTCTAAAGCTATCTGTGATTCTGATAGCCCTCATGATCGGAATGTATGCAGTGTTCACAGTATCAGCGTACACCGTACTATACTCTCTTTTACTCACGGGAGCGGACATCTCCGGTGGGCTAATACTTCTGAGTATGATACTCTTGGACTACGTTGCACCATTCATACTAGTCTATCTGGTGATTCTGAAGTTTAGACGCATGTTTGAGTTTGAGGCAGACAAGATTGCCGCGCAAAGTACGAGTCCGAAGTATCTCGCGAACTCCTTGCTGAAGCTAGCTGACTACAACCTTCTGCCAAAGAAGTTCCCGAGAATTCTGGGCGGGTTGATGAGCCATCCATCGATATCAGATAGGATAGAAAGACTACAGCAGATCAAATGAATCACTGATGAAATCCTTTACGTGAGGTGCCAAACAGTCCTGGCTTTTTCCCCTGTTCTACTTTGCCTGGAATCTTCGCTTCATGTACTCGAAGTGCAGTTCAGTTTCTTTCTTCTTAGCTTCATCCAAGCCCATGGCAGGATAACATCTGATGAGTTTCTTGATCTGTGCGGCAATGGCGGGATCTGCTAACGAGATCTTCTTAGCCAATGAGAATGAGGCTTCTTCCAACTCTTCTTTTGAGACAATCTTGTTGATTAGCCCAAGTCTATCTGCCCTGTTTACGTCGAACTCCTCACATGTAAGGATCAGTTCAAGAAGATGAGAAGGTGAGAATCAATGGTTTTGGAGACTTACGAGACAGAAATGAATAATGCGATGAACATGCTTCGAGGAAGACAATACTTGCATGAAATGTTAAGCTTGGTCTAAGCATCGCTTTAGACAGTTGACGTACTTGATCGTCTTCTTGCTTTAACTTTCGCACGCTACTGCCCTGACATGAATTCCATCAACGGGGCACCTCCTAGTCCCTTCCTCACTCGTGATCTTTCCCTCTTCTTGATCTGCTTTCTGAGTCTCTCCACTTCATCCATGGAAACCACCAAACACTTGGGGCGTCCCCCGCGACGAACAAGAGTTGCCTTGAGCTCCCCGCGTCTATATGATTTATCCAACTTTTCCCGTGAGACACCTAATGTCTTCGCGGCATCCGAGAGCTTAACCCACTTACCCCTAACCCCACCCACTTCGTTCAACTCCAACTCGCGGGCAAGACGCTGAACTTCCTCAGCGGGGATAAAGGTAAAGATAACGAACTCCCAACCTCTTCTTTCTCCCAGTACCTGCACCACAAATTCGCATGTATTTGACGTAGCCCAGTCGACACCACCTTACGAGAGTATTACGACCCACATGCAAACTCTTGGCAACTTGACCTGCAACGTGGAACCTTGACTTAAGGTCCACAATGTTCCTTTTAATCTCCTCAACCTTCTTGAGACATACAGCTACCTTGTAAGACCAATTAGACAGCCCAGCGCTAATCAAGGCGTCCCTGCCTAATGACAGGATCCTCACAGCTCTCCGTTTCTTCTCATCATACATGACAGCACTATCCGCACGTAGGCTGTTGATATACTCATTAACAAACTCAGTTAGAAATCGTAACCTGACCTGAGAAAAGACCCATAACACCCTTGCTTGACCAAAGACTCCTTGCCTGTCATACTGTGCTTGGCAATATCCATCGCCATCAAGCAAACCAGCGATGAATGGTATCCCCAGCATCCCATTGAGCCCCTGACCGTTGATCCAGTTCCTCAACACATTTTTTCCATAGGAAAGAAGGCTCCTCTTCTCTGGAAAAAGCGACAAAAAGTTCTTACCTACAACACTCACAAGTATCATTTTCCGTTTTCTGGGTGAGTACAACCTTGGGTTCAGCCCTGTGCGCCTAAGCATCTCAGCTACTTTAAGAACAAGTCCCCCCTCGTTCCCCTGAAAGTAAAATTCCAACGAGTGAGTAGACTTGCCGCTTTCCCGCAAATAACCATCAGTGAGATACAATGCAAGGAGGTAAGCCCTCTCCCCGCCAGAGAGAGCGCTCGTATTCATTTCGAGCATGTGAGGCAACTATCATCAACACTAAGAATACGTTAAACGAGTATGTAAACCGCCACCTGAATATCCAAATGGAATGCTGAAAAGGCGGATTGTGAGGGAACAACTGTACGAGATCGAGCAACATCAATTTGAGTAAAGAATTGGCAGAATAACGTTCGTAGCCAAATTTAGCCTCGAGGATAACTGTTGTCTCCTTCAAAAGCGGTTTTCCACCTCCACATCTATTGGAACTGATCCAAACATGCAAGGAATTCGATGTCACAAAAGCAGATAAACTCGGACTTGTGAATAAGGTGGTTCCAAAAGAAGAGCTAGAGGAAGCAGCTTTCTCTCTCACTAAGAAAATCTCAACTATCGACGTGCAGATCTCCACACTCATAAAGAAGCGTATCAGAGACTATACAGAGATGGGCTTTGATATGACCCAGAAGAGAGAGACCGAACTCCACTTTGAGCACATGAAAAGAGAATTCACTGGTAAGTAGAAACAAGAGGACTCACTCAAAGGCTATCAGCGCACGGAAACATTCCAAGCTCTACTTCCGGTATTTTGAAGACCGAATTCTGCGCTGCTACTCGAATATCTGAGCGCGCATGCGTGTTCCTAAATTCGGTCATTGAGCGCAATAGCTACTTTTCTAATATTATAATTTCTTCGCAGTAAGTTGTGTGTGGTCTTATGCATTTATAGTTCTAATAAATCTCAATTCAGGATTAATTTTCTTAATTAGTTCCCACTAGATTTTTCGAAAACTGTTTTACACACGTCTCTCGTGTCCAATTCTAGGATTTTGCAGGCTTCCAATACTGGACAAAAATTCCTAGAGTGAAGAACAACTCTATTCAGTGACTTTTCGATGATTGGAGCTTCACATTCTTTTATACCTATTTTCATCAAAAGCAATTGGTAAGCTTTTTCAACCTCAGTGCCTTTTACTTTTCTAAGAATGTTATCTTTATTCTCTTCGAACCATCTAATTCTTCTTTCGATAAGTTCCTTTTCTATACGCTTCCATCCGTCATCCCTAGCCGCTCTGAGTTCAGTAACAAGCCTCCTTGTTTCTTCATTGTAAAGCTTCAAGCATTCTTCTTTCAGTATCCCGTCCACGATTCTTACCTTCCGTGGAGACTTTCCAGTATTACTCTGCAAGATAAATCCACCATGGGTTACCTAGTTTTACCGTATCTTTTATGGAACATCCATAGACAATTTCTGAGATCCTCACCCACACAATAGCGCCTGTACACATTGGACAAGCTTCGTGCGTTGAAATTATAACCCATCCTGTTAAGTCTTTACCATACTTCTTTGAAGCTTTTCTTATTGCATTTACCTCAGCATGAGCAGTAGGATCAGAATCCTCAATTTCTGTATCATGAGCTCGCACAATTGCTTTGCCATCTTTGACTAAGACTGCTCCGAAACCCTTGTTCCCTTCTTTAAGAGAGATTCTAGCCTCCTCTAAGGCGATTCTCATGAATCTCTTATAGCCCTCGTTTCTCATGATCATTATAGTTAGTTTTCAATAGGTCTTAAATTTTTCATAAAGGATTAAACGAGATCGAAGATATGTAAGCACATAACCAGAAGTAGCCTTCTTAACATTTCCAATGTGGACAAGCCACCTTTACTCAAGAGGTGAAGGATTCATTAGAAGTGCGGAGGGAAAGTTTCATCTGAGGTTTGGTACTGCCTCGGATTTCGCCCGCATAACGCGTGAATATTCCCCTTTTTTGATTTTCCGTTTATTATTTCTGGGTAGGGCCGATTGTGGCTAGGGCGTCGAGCGGTTTCTAAAGACTTTGATGGGGTGAGAACCTTTGGTGGGAAGAAGTTCTCCGAGCGCGCGCAGCCATAACAGTCACAAGATTAGCAGTGCAGAACTCGCGCACAGCATAACAGCGTTCCAGTAAAAAACAGAATTATTCACACTTTATGCGCGCTACTCTATCGCCCTCATTTTCACTTTAAACATCGGTGTGTCGTGTATGTTGCTTGAAGACCGCCTGTTTCTTGGTTAACACCCTCGTGGTTGCAACTGAGGTGGGTTAAGTGAAGTACTCGAGCTCGAAAAACCGCTTCCAAACCGGAGAAGACCGTGCACCTGCATTTGTGTGAGATGTGGGAACTACGTTATTGCACCTTAAATAGTACCAGCTGTTGACGCTAATCTTGAATGAGAAGAAACAATCTGCCGGTCACCACGTGCGAGGGCTCTCAGATCATGAGCACGATCAGCAGCCAAAGCGAAGGTGGGAATAACAACAGTGGCAAAGATGGCGGTGACGCCGTCATCAGAGCCATCAACTTAACCAAGATATTTCCCGCTAACAAGAGAACAGCCTTGACTCCCTGCTACTGTGACTTAGTGGCATCGAGAGGTAGGGGTCTGATCGTCTATGAGAACCCGGAGCATGGTTTCTCGAAGAACATCGGCATCGTGGTAGATCGCTTACTGCACAAGGGCCGAGGAGTATAGCAGGCTGTGAAGACGAGTGGTGAGTGGTGAAGAAGGAGGTTGAAGCGGGAGGAGGTGATGAAGGAGGAAAGAGTAGGGGTTAGATGAGGATACGTGTCAACTGGTGATGGGATGAGCTTCTGACCAAATCATCCGCTTCCACACTGGCCGAGGCTCGTTTCAGTGTGTTGTTCTGAGGGTGAACTATCAGAGGTGATGCAGGCGAGAAAGTGAGAGTGAGCGAGAGGAGAGAGCAGAGAAGAGAGATAATGACGAATCGGAGCCAAAGTGATGCAGGAAGAAAGAGGCGCGGTCTGTTGGATGTGCTATGTTGGCGGCGTTTGCCCGCCATTGGGGAAACCGCGTGGGGGAACGCCGAATATATATTGCTGGATGAAACCGGCTGCCCCAGCGGACGAGTGTTCAAACGTGCAAGCGTGTTGCGGTGAGCCAGCAACCGCAACAACAATAATAATACGATGATGGGCCTCAACGACGACTGCGGAGACGATACAGCGTGTACTATGCTATACTAATACCCTCTCCCCTTTTTTCTATTGCTGCTTCCTACATGTTTCCTGTTTTCAGCGCATATATTCTCTC
>JAHPYV010000036.1 GCA_019058495.1 Promethearchaeati archaeon | reverse complement strand
GAATAAGTCCGTGGATCTTTTCCCTCACGTCTCCTTCGAAACCAGAGACTCCTATTGCTTCGACTAGCGCCTTGATAAGTTCTGGCAGATCACTCAAGCTTAGATGCACCTCTTCAGCGAAGTCATGAATGAATAGGCTAATTGTTTATATGTAACCTATGCCCTAATGAAGCGAGAAACATGTATAGAGGACATTGCACATAAATGTTGATGTTTAGTTTAGGCAATATAACAACGACTCAGAAACAGCACAGGCTCGTCCAAGTCTTCGTGGAGGTCTTTGCAGGTTGCCAGAGTGCCCAATATGCAACAAGGAATTCAGCTCACGTGGACAGAATTCCTACAAGGCACATGTCCGGAGGGAGCACCCCGAGTACTGGGCTAAAGCAGAACGACTCAGCAGGCTAGCAATCTTGACCCTAGTTGTGTCACTAGTTTTGACCTTTCTCCTCGCAACAGTATTCTATTTCCCTAACGAACTGGGCTTCACAATGATGGGGCTCGCAGCCCTATTCCTCGCTTTCTCATCTGCATTTGCACTTAAAGAAAGGGGTCTTGCCGGAAGATTCACAAAGAAACCCAGACAACACAAGAATAGGAAACGATGAGGGGGAACGCATTACTGATTTTATGCTGCAATCATCGCATATAGGTCCATTCTTTAGACGAGTATTTTTGTTTCAGCCTCTCTGCTTCACTGATCTCAGATTTGGTTAGTTCTCCGTCTACAAGTCTGATCCCTAGCGAGTCTTCAAATCCTTTCCGAAGTATATCTTGGACATTGTCAGTGTTCCCTAATGACGTTCTGTTATTAGCAAGACCTCCGTTAGGAAGTTCTCTCTTCAGTGTCGTCACCTTGGCGTCGATGAGTTTATGCGGGATCTTGAGAACATCGGCCATAACTTGGAGATCACAGTCCAAAAGGAGTGTGCCGTGTTGAAGTATCACTCCCCGTTTCCTAGCCTGAGCGTTCCCACTGATCTTTCTTCCGGCGACGAGTAAATTAGGACATACACCTGCATGACCGGGCTCGAAAGACGCGTTTAACCCTAGTTTCTCGGGGACACTGGCGATGGCGGCGGACAGTTTTTTGTATACCTCGATGACATCCTCGGGAAGGACTGGATCACTTTGCTTAACAATAACGCTGTATGTTACCTCGTTCTCCGAATGGAACACGGCTCCACCTCCGCTTATCCTCCTGACGATATCTATTCCCAACTTCTTGCATGTTTCGACATTGACTGCATCCTTGACCTTCAAGAAGTAGCCAAGGGATACTGCTGGAGGTCTCCACATATAAAGCCGAACAGTATTTGGAACCAATCCCTGAGAGCGGGCAAGCGTGATTGCCTCGTCAGTAGCCATGTTGCTTGCAGCGTCACTGTTTGTAATGCCCAGAAATCTCCACTCAGCATTTTCTCTAGGCATATTACTTTATCTCCACTTTACGTGCTTAAGCTGGAAAGGTACCTGACATCTGAATAGGAACTCACACTTCAGATGGAACTTGGTAGGTCAACTGAATGCGATAGAAAGCTGTTGATATTAGAATTGACAAAGAGATATAATTAGGATTTCCTTATGCTAATATGGACTGCAAGACCATTTATTCTCTGACTTATCGGTTGAATCCGCTCAATTGCACATCAAGTGCTCTTTCGCTCGGAGGCATAAAAACAGTTGAGCCTACAAAACCTGGTGACTGCATTGGATAGAGATGGCCTAAATCTAATCATTCTATCTAAAGGGAAAACCATCTATTCAAGCAAGGAAGATGGGATCAATCCTCTAATCGATGCGATCGACACGCTCGGAACAGACCGATTGAAGGACAGCGTGGTTGTTGACAAGATCATAGGCAAAGCCTCGGCGCTCCTAATCTGCTATATCGGGGCTAAGAAAGCCTCTGCAAAAGTGATGAGCAAGATGGGGGCTGGCGTTCTTAGTAGACATGGCATAGAGTGCTTTGCTGAGCTGATTACCGATGAAATCAGAAACCGAACAAATACTGATATCTGTCCCTTCGAGAAGGCCGTGCTAAGAACGTCAAGTCCTCGTAAGGCTTATGAATTGATAAAAAGCAGCATCACAAACAGCGCCTGCCGCTAACTGGACGAGGACCGTAACTGGATCTACGTCATGATTGAACAAAAAACGAATACGATGCCATGCCTAACCAGTCAGGTGGCTAGCTTCAACTGTTTGACCCTGCTCCAATTCATCAAGCTTCTTTTTGACCAGTGCTTCGACCTCAGAGAAGTCTCTGAAAGGTTCACAGGTGATCTTTTTTGTTCTGCAGAAGTCAAGAAGATGGCTTTTCGCTACGACAAAGTCAGCTTCTTTCGCGACACACATGTCGCTATACCCGTCTCCGACATAGATAATATAGTTACCCTTGTCTTTGAGTCTCTTTAGGTGGAGTTTCTTACAATTCCCGCATTTGTCGCAGTCCGGGTTGACATACGGGAAGCTAATTCTGACTTTGTTGTCCTCGAATACCGCTTTGTTGCAGTACAATTTGATACCGCCGATGTCAATGTCTCTTAGAATCAGATTTATGTAGAAGTCCAGCCCATCGCTCACGATTGCCATGTTAACGTTTCTGCCGCGGCACGCTTCAGCAAAATGGTTGAAGGTTGCGTTCATTTGCACGTAGTTCCTAATGAAACTCTCGATCTCTTGCCTCGAAGCTCTTACAGTGCTGAATTCACTGATCAAAGCGTTCTTACAGCTGATCTCTCCTCTTCTGAATCTGTTCTCTATGTCCCACCATATGTGGCTCCCGAATCTGTCGAAGATGAGTTGAGCAACATCGTCGTCGGTTATGGTGCCGTCAAAATCGCATAGGACTGCTACGTTCATGAAGGAGGAAGGATGCGACACAGCCGTATAAAGGTTGGGTAGAGAGAGGGAAAAAAGAGGACAAGTGGCAAGCAAATATCACGGCTTTTAACGCCGTTTTGATTTCGCTGGAGGAAAGGACATTTCGGAACACTTTGAATACTGCGATATCGTTTGAGACGAGCGTTCCAGATAACCCGACTGAAATACTCTACTCGAGCGTACCGCCGCAATTGGGGCAGAAGGTTGCATCGGGAGGAACACTGGTTCCACAGTGAGGGCATCGGCGTCGCCCTGGTGCTCTGGCCCTGACGGAGGATATTCTCCGCACTTTCAAGACGAGGTCTTTACTACTTGCATTTTCAACGGTAACTTTTTCTCCTTTCCCAATGAGAGAACCGTCGGATGATACCGCCCACCATATCGAATCTCCCACTTTCACCCTTCCACTGTCCTCCTCATCAGTGACTGGGTCGACCACCATCCCCTCTGAGCCGATGATCTCCTCAGGCCCGGAGGCAGGTGATCTGAACATGACGTTCCTCAAAGCGAACTGCCAAAGTAAAAGAAGTGAAACTAGTGCGAATGTCAAAGCTATCATGACACCAGCAATTCCAGTTGCAAAGAACAATACAAGTGACAAAACAACGTAGCCTGGTACAAACTTCTTTGCAGCTTTGATAATCGCTCCATGAGTGACCAGGGCGAGGACAGCTATTGAGAGAACAAACATCGTGGCGAAGAGCATAATATTTGCAAAAGCTTCTGCGCTAATGTATATAACCGGGGGACTTGGGAAGAGTTCGAAGGCATTGTGAAATCCCGCGCTCGAAGCGTATTGAATTAGTGTGTATAGCATTACAAGTATAAAGACAACTACAGCCCCTAACACGAAACCGGTGATCAACAATCTATTATCCTTGCTCATGATTCCAACCTCCCTACATGGGGATTTCAACAAATGTAACCGATTTCCCAATTAGTAACTAAGATCGGAGTACTAATATAAATCTTTCTCAGACGAAAAATGCAGAAATACCAGAACAACTTTCCCTACCCAGAAAAAGGTTAACGATACATTTTTTATTCTCAGAGTTTACGGCTAAACACAAGATCCAACATAAACATATATCTACCAGAAACGCTAACATTAGAAGACTGGGAATAACCAATAAGACTTAGGTGAGAACGAAAAATGAATGCTTGGCTAAAACACGTGCTTATAATGACGGCTGCATTACTGCTGTACTATGTCATAACCTTCGTCGTCATTTACGCTACGATCATGAGCCCAGCGACTTCCGCGGAGATAATTAAGGATGGGGGGTCACCTAGTGCGGAGATCGCTTCGTCTATCGAGGCGCTCTTCCCTGTTCCAGCAATTCTATGGCTGCTGGGCGTTGTACTAAGTCGATGGATTGCCTTCTGAGGGTTGAAGGCATAGCTCAACTTCTTTCTCTTTGAGTTTTCAATCTAGATTCTATTATTTGCGATGATAATATTCCTCGATTTACATAGGCCAGCCACGCTTTTCGCCAGTGCTTCAATGCAGTGAATGCCTTGGAGCCTCATTAGCACAGCCGAGCACCAATTCAGAGTAACTGTCGGCGCGTTAGACGCATTCTTTGTTGCGTTTATCGCAGTACAAAAAGAGGCAGAGACCTGAGTGCCTTCGAGTTTTAAATACACGTTTAGCTATCAAATAGACTATGACGTCAGATAGTCTCTGGATCGGAGGAATGAACTAAAATTGACCGAGAGCACAAGTCTTCCAGTCTCTCTCAACAAAAAGAAAGCTATACTGAAAGAGCTGTCCGCGATCGTGGACAGGGAAACATCTGGGATATCACTAGGAGTGGACTCAGCTGCAAATCTCATCAAACACCTTGAAGGCAGAATGAAGGACAAGAGCAAGACTGACGAAGACAGATTGAAGAAGATAGCTCAACTTGAAGGCGATGTCGCGGAAATAGAAAAAAAGAACACGAATTTGGAAGGGGCAATATCAGAGAAGAACTCCAACGCAGAGCAACTATCCTCAAAGCTTGAAGAGCTCAAGCAAAATCTCACTGAAAGAAAGAACGAGATCACAAGCGTCGCCAATGAGCTAGTTGAATTGGAGAGCTCAATAAGCGAGAGAAAACGGTTGGCAGAGAAACTCAGATCGGATCTGCAGGGAATGTCAAAGAGACATCAATTCGAGATCGAGTCACTTAAGAAATCTCACGAGGAATCCGTTTCCAAGTCAACCTCAATGGATTCCCAACACAAAGCTCTGCGATTGCTAGTGCGGGAGAAGGCAATCATCCTTCCGGAGCTGAGAATCATAGAGGTTCTGCAAAGTCAACCGTCAACAACTCTCGAACACCTTCAGAGAATGACACAGTCCAGGCGAGACGAAATCGAGACGACAGTTAAGGCGTTGGTTAGAAGAGGAATCCTGCAGTTCAACTCCACGAGCGGAGAGGTGAATGTGGTCCGCACCCTAGAAATATGATGATAGCTAACGGGAGGACAAACCCAAATGTCTGAAGTAGATAGGTTAAAGGATGTCATTCAGGAGAATGAGTCAAGAGTCAGAGAACTAGGCAAAACAATAGAATCAGTACTCAATTCGTACTCTGAGGAGTCCAAGACTTTCCTTGAGCAACTAGACAAATTCAATGCTCAAATGGAAGAAGCTGATAGAAGGATAGCTGAACATGAAGATAATATTGGAAAGCTCGAGGAAAAGAAGCAGAACCTGAGATCAGATGCCTCTACGCTAGAGCAGAAAGTCAGAGAATGCGAGAAAAAGATCTCTGCTCTCACCTCAGAGACAAGTTCCACTTCGAAGGAACTAATCAAGACCGAAGACACGCTCAAACAACATAAAAGCAAGATCGAAGGAATAAAAACCGAACTCGCCAAGCTTGAGAAGGCTGTCAGCGAACTCCAGCAGACCACCGAAACCATAAGGGCCTCAAATGAGAAAGAATTCACTGAAAGGAGAACAGGGTTTGAAGGGTCCCAGCAGAAGATCAGGGAGCTAGCTGAAAGGGAGCCTCTTGCAGAATTCCTGCTAAACGAGGCATCATCAGAACCACCCGAGATAGCCATAGTTGCCAAGCTAGTTAGAGAAGATGGAACATCTTCAATCGAAGACCTTAAGAAAGCGACTCGAGTCCCACCAGCGATAGCATTAAGAACCGTAAACACGCTCGAGCAGAAAGGAATAGTAGAGAGACTCGGCGAGGATCAAGTTAAACTGGCGAAAACACCGTAACCATGCAAAACCTAACGTGCAGATGGCAACGACTGCGACGTTGCCAAATCTCAGATTTTTATTAACTTTGCTTCTGCGGCGCCTGAGTTTTTGAGTTCCAAATACGCTGCTTCGCGAAAGTGAATCGACCCTGGGTTTAGGACAAGAGTATCACCTAGCGTCGCAATGCCCCTGCCTTCATGTATGTGTCCGCAAAGTGCTGCTAAAGGATTCCACTTCAGTATGGCCATCATTATTCCTTGACTACCTGCATTTGTTCTTGTGAGGACTGAACGGTCGCAGACTCCGAAAGGTGGATCATGGGTCACCAAGACAGTTCTACTCACATCAGAATGGAACTCATAGAGCACCCTGGGAAGCAAGCCATCCAAGAACCGAGCAACTTCATCATCAAGGGTTATCGGCGAACCTTCTATGTCCCACTTGCCGTAGAACAGGGGACAGAAACCTGAGAGGCCAATAAATGTCACATTCCGAAAGCTAACGGCTCTTCCGTGAAGGCAAATTGCCTTTATCGTTGAGGATGGTCCCGCAGTCTCCCCATTGCCATATTTCATCAATGACGGTGGATCATGATTCCCCGTCACACAGAACACATTCATGAGACCCTTATGAACTTCTTCCAAAACAGATAATCCCTTGGCCAACGAACCAAGTTCCGAAAGGTCGCCGCAAAGCACGATCGTATCCACTTCGTCGTTTTTCGTCAGCCCTATATTTGCCAAAGCTCTGGCCAAATTCAGGTTCCCATGGAAATCAGATGCTACTAGGATCTTCAACTCAGTATCACCGATGACGATTATTCTGACCATTATTTCTTTTTCATTTCACTCTTCTAGCCTTCTCCAGCTTCTTCATGAAATTTGACGCATTACTGACATTAAAGAAAAGCGTCTTGAACGTTGCGGAATCACGTTCGACCATGATGAAGGGGGAGTTGTGCTTAAAGCAGAAAACGAGTCTACCTCCAAAGGGTGAGACAACAGCACCTAACCTCTGCCACCGAGGAGGATTCTGCACACTGACGGATCGTATACTCGAGAGTGACACTGAGCTCCTAAAGAGGCCAAACCGAACTAGTATCCTCCTATTAGTCAACTTGACTTCTCTAAAATGGATGAAGATGAAGAGAAAACCAAATACAATGACATTAACGGAAAGAACGATATTCGCTATCAGCCAAGGAAGCTCAAGCGACAACATGATAACCAATATAGAGACATCGTCGAGCAACATGACGGCTGAAATAACCAAGAACAACCCTCGATCTACCTCAGGCTTCTCATCAAACAGAACAAGTTCATAAGTTCCCTTTCTTGCCAAGTTTATCACGGTTGGCTCCTTGCCTCAAGATGCATAATTCCTGTCTTACACTTCGCGCGACAAATATATAACCAAACCAGAACTACTATAACGAACGACAGGTATTTTCCGGAAACTGCATGTAAGCGCGAAAGAGGGCAGAAGGAGTCTTGAGCAACAAGTCCCTTCTAGTCATAGGAGATATCATCAGTAAGTATTCGTCCCTATTTTTCGCTGAAACACTTGAAGAAATGAAACCAGCAACGAGGAAGCGACTCGAAGACTACATGCTTCACAGATTCAGACAGATCTTTGCTCTTGCAGGTGGAGTAAATTACCCCTGTGAAGATCTCGAGAAAGTACTCAACCAAGAGAAGAAGAGAAACCAAGAACGATTGGAGAAGCTCGTGGAAGGAATCATCGGAGAACTCAAAGCGTACATAGACGCTGAAGAACGCGAGAAAGAAAGAAGGAGAAAGGGAGTAAAACCACTCATAACACAATACGTTACATAGATCTCGCTCTTACTTAACTAATCCTTGCTGGTTTTCCTTGTAGGCTTCAGTTTCTTCATGTATTCTTGTATTCTTATCAGGTCTTTCACTGTGTTTAGCGTCAGCCATTCACCGGGGTATTCCAGTGCCCGCAGATGATTATCTTGTGCTATCTTCTGCATTGCTGAGTGCTCAAAGTCCCCCTCAGTTGGGAAATAATCTGCTACTATATCTTTTGAGAAGACGTAGTGCCCAGCATTAACCCATATATCTAGAATGGGACGATGCTGAAAAGTCTTGACCATATCTTCCTCCTGCAAGGTTACTCTACCGAAAGGTAGCTGTGGCCTAGCCAAGAGTATTGATGCACCTTTCGTTGCTTTGTCGTAAAGTGTTCTGGGATTGTAGAAAACTATGTCATCAACATTCATCACGTAGAATTTGTCAGCATCAACAAGCACGGCAGCCCTTTTGACTGCGCCTCCAGTGCCTAGCTTTCTCCGCTCGATACACATCTGGACTGTACGATTCTCGAATACTTCTGATTCTGGAAAAGAACGACTTGAAGCAAGTACTATGTTGGTGAATCCATTCTCAATCAACCAGCTTACCTGCATGTCCAATAGAGTCTCGGTTGCAGTAATGTTCAAGAGAGGTTTAGGCGTCCACTCATCAGGCTTTAGCCTCCAGCCCTCCCCTCCGCAAAGAACTATGGCTTCATATTTCAAGAATAGCACCCTCTAGTTTTTGGATGGAGCGTTGACTATAGATATCATCATAGATTGGTCCTCTCACCAGTTGTGAGATATATTATTGATTCTCCTATGTAAGCGGCATGATCGGAGATTCTCTCAAGATGCCTCACAAAGAGTAGGTTTGCGACCACACACTTGGTCTTGATCGGTGCTTGTTCCACTAGCTTATTCAGAGACTCAATGTACATTTTGTCGATTCCAGTCTCGATCTCGCCAATTTTCTTTGCGAGTTTCAAATCAGTTTTTGAGATGGCATCGACGGCAATTCGCATTATTTTCAGCACTTCGCTCATCATTTCTTTCAATGGTAACCATGGAAGTGTGCACTCTTCAAAACTAATATTGAATCTCCTGTAAATGAAGGATATGTCCCAAGCGTATCTGCCACATCTTGCAAGGTCATAGGCGATTTTCATGTAGGACCTTATAGCCCTCAGATCGGAGGCAACTGGCTGATATCTTGCAATAACCTCTGTCGCTTTCTCTTCAATCTCTTCACTTGATGATATAAGCGTCTCAGAATACACCTGTACCCGATCAGAAGAGTCGACTCCTTTGGTACTCACATCAAAGGAAAGTGCAACTGTCTTCTCAGCCAGCTCTGCCATCTTATTCAAGAGGTTCGAGAGTTGTTTCAGCCCAACATCAATAAGTCTACTCATTGGTTCCCACCTAGCCAAATTTACCCGTTATGTAGTTCTCGGTAAGTTTGTTCTTGGGATTCTCAAAGATGCTGTTCGTATCCCCGTATTCAACAAGCTCTCCCAAATAGAGAAAACCAGTGAAATCTGAGACTCTAGCAGCTTGCTGCATGTTGTGAGTTACAATTACAACCGTGTAGTTCTTTCTGAGCTGCCGTATCAAGGTCTCTATTTTTGCGGTCGCAGAAGGATCAAGAGCGGAGCATGGCTCGTCCATCAGGATTAGTTCGGGCTCCACCGCCAATGCTCTCGCAATGCACAGTCTCTGCTGCTGCCCACCAGACAAGCTGGCGCCTGATTTATCCAACTCATCCTTGACTTCATCCCAAAGATTCGCGAGCTTCAGAGTTTTCTCAACCGTTCGATCTAGTTTCTTCTTGTCGTGCATGCCATTCAGCTTTAATCCAGCGGCGACATTGTCATACACCGACATCATGGGAAATGGATTCGGCTTCTGAAAGACCATGCCGACTCTCCTCCTGACCGAGACGGGATCGACACCATTTCCATAGATGTCTTCACCATCTAGAAATACTGATCCAGAGACCCGCGCTCCTGGGACAAGTTCGTGCATTCTATTAAGACATCTTATGTAAGTTGTTTTTCCGCATCCAGAAGGACCTATTATAGCTGTGACAGCGCTTGTTCTTACACTCATGTTAATTTCTTTCAGAACTCTGTGCTCTCCGAACCAAGCGCTCAGACTTTGGACTTCAACCTTATAGCTCATCCGCTTACTCCTCCGTACTTTTCCCTGGTGAAGTATCTGACGACAAAGCTGATTGAAAGAACAATCAATATTAGAATCAACGACGCACCCCAAGCTCTCGCCCAATCAACGCTATAGGGTGATCCGGAAAAGCTGTATATGGCCAGTGGCAAAGCCGCTGCAGGTTGGTTAAGGCCGCTCAGCCAGAAGCTGCTACCCAATATAGTCAATAGCAGCGGTGCAGTCTCACCGGATATCCTCGCAACAGAAAGCAGAACTCCAGTTGCTATCCCCTTCTTAGCATGACTTAGAACGACGGTCGTTGAGGTTTTCCATTGAGGGATGCCCAAGGCTATCGCGGCTTCCCTCATTGAAGCGGGAACCAGCCTTATTGCTTCTTCTGTGGTTCTTGTTACTATTGGGATCATCATTATCGCCAGGGCAACAGCACCTGCAATCACAGACCAGCCAATAACTACTACAATTAGCGCCCACCCGAATATGCCGATGACTATAGAAGGCATATTGGTTAGAACATCATTAAGGAACCTTGCAGCCCCCGCAAGCTTGCTTTTTGGGAATTCTGCTAAGAATATTCCAGACAACACACCAACTGGGACACCAATCAAAGAGGCGAGTCCCACAACCACCAGAGTGCCCTCGATTGCTGGTCCTATCCCGCCGCCTGATTGACCAAGTGGTGGGAGTTCCTGAAGAATGAAGTTAAGATTCAAAGCTGAAGCTCCTTTCACAACTGTCTCCACCAGAATACTGACGAGAGGGATTAGCGCTACTGCAAGAGCCAGAAAGCACAATGATATCATTATTAGGTTCTTGATTCTCCTGACTACATCGTGATTCATCTTAAGGTCTCAGCTCCTCCGATTCTCTTCATCGTAGCTCGAATTAGTAACCTGGCCAATATGTTGATGACCAAAGCGAGGGCAAACAACAGGAGCCCTACTTCAATCAAGGCTGAAATATAGACAGGTGGAGTACTCGCTTCTCTAAACTCATTTGCAATAATTGATGATAGAGTATAGCCAGGTTGGAAAAGTGAACTGAACATGTTGAAGGAATTGCCAATAACCATCGTGATCGCCATTGTTTCCCCGACCGCTCTGCCCAGTCCTAAGATGATGGCACCGACGATTCCAGAGCGACCGTACCCAACGACTATCTTCGCGGCTTCCCATCTTGTGGCGCCCAGCGCAGTAATCGCTTCTCGCTGACTACTAGGAACCGCAGCGAAAACGTCTCTGGAAATTGCAGATACTGTGGGTATGACCATTATCGCCAAGACAATGCCGCCAGTCAGCACATTGGAGCCAAGTATTGACCCCCGGAAGAATGGAAGAAAACCCAGCAACGACTGAACCTGAGGATACACATTCTGCTGAAGAAACGGAATTAGGACAAAGATCCCCCAAAGACCGTAAATTACGCTTGGAATCGCGGCTAAGAGTTCCACAAGAAACGAAATCGCATAATTGAAACGCTTTGGAGAAAACTCTGAAAGCGCTAATGCTATGCCCAGACTTATGGGCACCGCAATGATGAGAGCTATCAGAGAAGTGACAAGAGTACCATAGATAAGAGGTAGCGCCCCGAAAACTGGAGCTGCTAGAGGATTAGGTGGAAATGGTTGCCAAGTTGTTCCTGTCAAGAAGCCAAACCCATACGAAGTGATTGACAACCACGCGCTGCTTACAAACTTGTAGAGCATGATGCCCAGAATTAAGAAGATATTACACGCTATTAACGCAACCAAGTTTCTGAACAGCCTGTCTCCTCTGAGCTGTCTTTTGGAGAAGATTCCTTTGAGCTTCTGCCTTGAGAAGATGTCGAGTTTGAGATGCATGCGAGAACGCAAGCTTTCTGTTTCCTTTGCTTTGCCCAATCCTCTCCTCCCCGGAATCCGAATAGTTCTGTGGAACTTAAGTTGTTGTTTCCTCGCCATATTACTTTGTTATCAAGAAACAAAAAATAGGGGTTGGGTCTGTTAAGACCATGTGATAAGCGGTGTTCCGCTGAAAGTCACCATTTCAAGCGTTGCCTCGTCTATTTGAACGACGCTCGCGGGTAGCTTGACGTATGAAAGGCTGGCACAATAGTTCTGTCCATCATGTACTCCCCACCAGAGGAAGTATGCAAGAGCCTTGGCTTTCGCTAGAGTCATACCGGATATGACGCTAAGGTCTTGGTAGACAATTATGTACGTGGGATTTGTTATTGGATACGCATCGTCTGGAACAACTCCTGTGGCTCTCAGGCTGAAGAATGATGGTACGTTCGCCCAGCTTTCGTTCCCTGCAGGAAGGTTAAAAGACCAAGCATTAGCAGCTGCTTGGAGACTAGTCAAGCTAGGGTCGATGAATTTACCAGCAGCGTTCTGCACCTTGCCATAGCTGATGTTGTTTGAGAGCGCGTATGTGAGTTCAACGTAGCCTATAGAATTGTCGTTAAGTTGTACGGCCGCAGCGACACCTGGATTTCCTGATCCACCCACTTCTCCAGTTGATGGCCAGCTAATTACCTTACCTTCACCGTAGTGAGTCTTCCAGTCAGAACTCTCATTTGATAGGAAGCTGGTAAAGACCTGTGTTGTACCGCTCGAATCTGACCTGTGGACTGGCACAATAACTGTATTTGGCAGTGTTACACCTGGATTGATTGCTGTGATTGCTGCATCGTTCCAGTGCGTTATGTTCTGCTCGTAGATCCCAGCGATGACCGCGCCAGTGAAGTTCAGTTTTGCGTTTGCATTTGGTAGAAGGCCTGATATGTGGTATACGATCACAACACCGCCAATACATGTTGGGATGTTCAGATCTCCAGCGGCCCAATCAGATGCTCCCATCGGAGGATCAGTTGCTCCAAAGTCGACACTCTTTGCCTTGAACTGCGTTATTCCGCCACCGCTCCCAATGCCTTGGTAGTTCACTTTGACACCCGTTATGTTTTGGTAAGCTGCGCTCCACTTCTGGTATAATGGCGCTGGGAATGTAGCTCCTGTTCCGCTTATTGTTATTGTCTGCTGGCCCGGCGCAGTAACAAGGATTCCTACGCCTGCGACGAGTGCTATTATCGCAATCGTTTCAATGACGGCCAAGTACTTGTAGTTCATCTCTCTTTTCTCCTATTCTTTTTCTTCGTCAGCATGGGAGACACGGCAGGATTTATATAGCTTACACAAATAGTATATAGAGCACTACGGAGCTCTATAGGAAATGAATAGCACTAACGGATCAAACCAAATGATGGGGCGGTGAAGCTTCGATGGGCGAGTCGGTGTCAGAAAAACGCGAAGTGCGGAAGCTGCAAGTCACTGGGGAGTCGACGTTCGTTCTTTCTTTGCCTAAGAAGTGGGTTACTCAGATGGGTCTGCAGAAAGGGAGCCAAGTGACTTTGGTAACCCAAAGCGATAACTCCCTTTCAATCGTTCCGGAGGGGATAAGAAAAGCTAGAGCGCCGATGGATGCGGTGATAGGCGTTGAAGAAGGCGACGATCCTGAATCGATTATAAGAAGAATTATCTCTCTTTATCTGGTTGGCTACAATGCAATCGTTATAAGAGAGGAGAAATACCGTCTACCCCATGCAGAGAGAAACGTGTTGAAAGATCTCACTCGAAGGAAGTTTGTGGGGACAGAGATCGTAGCCGACTCACATAGTGAAATCACAATAAGGGTGTTGCTCAGCTATGCCGAGCTGTCAGTTCAAAGTGCTCTCAGAAGAATGAGTGTTATCGCGTCCTCCATGCACAGAGATGTCTTGGCGGCGCTGAAAACTCTTGACAGAGAAGCGGCTGAAGATGTCGTGGAACGGGATGACGAGGTTGACAGGTTCAGTTTATACATTGTGCGTCAACTAAAGGCGGCGGTTGACGACATGAGCATACTCCATGGCATTGGCTTGTCCAACGGGAGAGAATGCCTCGGTTACAGACTGATAACAAGGTTTGTAGAGCGAACCGCAGATCATGCTGTGCAGATTGCAAAGAATATGATGATGCTGAAGCATCCCCTGGACGAGGGTTTACTCAAAGGACTTGAGTCAATGGGTATTGCAGCTATATCTGTTTTCGGTGAATCGGTGGAGTCACTTTTCAAACGAGATTTCAGGTTTGCCGAAAGAACCGTTCAGGAGGCAAAGAAAACAGCCTCGCTAAGGAAAGAGCTAATGAGTTCCGTCTTTACGGAGAAACATGCCGAAGATGCGTCGAGTCTGTCTCTCATGATTGAAAGTGTTTCGAGAGCTGCCGAGTACGCAAGTGACATAGCTGAGATTGTGCTAAACTTAAGCGTTGATCAGATCGTAATCGCAAGGAGAAGTAGCACTAACGAATAATGTGGTGCGTGTGCTCTTCCAGGAAGACCCCTTGGAAAAAACGAACTGATAGAGATTGCTGTCTTGGGAGAACCGATTGGTCTGGCTCGAGGGTAGATTGCTTAACGCTTCTCTGGGCTGTGATTTTCAGTGATGCTGAATTTGAGGAGTTTGTCTCTCGGCATTGAAGCGATCGCTTCAGCTAAGGTCTCGTTGGTTGCGCCTTTTGATATTTTGTCTGTTACCTCTTTGACTATTTCGGGGTTGACAAATACGGCTAGAGCCTTATCTGACTCTGTAATCTCAAATCGTGCTGTTATGTTACGGCGCGATTTCTCCACTCTCAATCTCTGATTCCCAATGGTGCAGTGTGTTGTTGATTGCACGCCATCGAGGATGCATGAGAATGGTGTATGAAGGGGTACTTCGACCGACGCATACAACTCTCCTTTTCCTTGGTTTTCAGAGTTTAAGATTTGCTTCGCAACTCTTCCGATTCTAACACCGATAACGAGGAATGGTCCCAAGTGACCATGCAATTGCACGGCATCTGTAATCTGCGTTCTAAATTGCTTACTTTCTTCAGTCACCTTTGATCTTCCTCACGTTTGCCTTCTCCAGTAATAATATGACAGGGAAGGTTATCACAACCGCCAAAATTCCGCCGATCGCGTGCCATACTGCCCACCAGGTTAAGGCCTGTAGTGGGGGTAATCCCATGAAGAAGAGACCGATGATTGCGCCAGCAATGTATGCCGATAGTATCGTCGCAATGGCCGCTATTGTCAAGCTGTACGCGGAGATGCGGATTTTGTGGTGGTTTGCAATCATTACCAGATCAAAGATGACTGCTGCCGGTAAGAAACTGATCATTAGAGCCATGCCGGATATTAGCATGGCGACTGTCGAGCCTATGATTCCGGTCATCGAGCTGGTGCCAAATCGTCCGGTTATCCAGGTTACGAGCAGCAGTGTAAAGAATACTCCGAAATCGTGTAATATTGGAAGCCCTAGTAGCATGAAACCTAGGGGTGCAAGTAGGTTCAAGACTACATAGAGGGCGCAGAAGATGCCTGTTAACGCGAGGTCTTTGGTTGTCAGGTAAGGATTCTTATTCATTTTTCCGCCTCAATTAGACTTGCTTGCTGAACGATAACCGATCGTCATGGTCTAGTATTAAAGTCTTTTGTGATAGTAATACTAATTATGTAAGTGATGTTGAGATAGTATTACTCTTTGCTTGGCACTAACGACGGGTGTCATAATGACTCCCAGTGGAAGTCGCCTCAGCAAATTGGTCGACAGAGCATAGCACTGAAAAGACTGAAATCTCTCGTTGCCGTCTCATATTTATGATGCCTGCACCTGAAAAGAATAGCCTTCATCTTGACTTCAAAAATGGCTTTGCAATGGGAGGCGGGACTAGGTTGGCTTCGCTAAGAATGTTTCGGTTAGATAGAAGCTCCTCGACTGATTCTTCTGAAGTGATTCGTCCTTCACTCATAATAAAGCACTTATCTGCAATTAGTGGGAGGATATTGATGTCGTGAGTAGCAGCGATAATTGTCTTTCCATTGGCGTTGAATCGATTGAGCAATTCAATAATGACGCCAACAGCTTTTGGGTCGAGGTTGGCAGTAGGTTCATCCAAGACAAGTATCTGAGGGTCCATAGCCATTACCGTGGCGATCGCTGCTCTCCTCTTCTGACCCAAGCTGAGATGGTGAGGAGCCTTCTTCTCAAGTCCACTCAAACCAACTGTCTTGAGAGCTGAATTCACTCTTCGAATTATGGTATTCTTTGACAAGCCAAGGTTAAGTGGTCCAAAGGCGACTTCGTCCCATAACGATGACTGGAAGAGTTGGTCATCAGGGTTCTGGAAAACCATCCCCACTTTGGACCGAATAAACTTCAAGTTGTTCTTCTCTGAAGCGTCTCTGCCAATAATTGTGACACAACCCTTCGCTGGAGTCAGAAGTCCATTCAGGTGCAGGAAAAGCGTTGACTTCCCAGCCCCGTTGGGACCAAGGAGTGCGACACTCTCGCCTCTGAAAACCTTGAAGCTGACTCCACAAAGCGCCTGCGTCCCATCTGGGTAGGAGTACCGCAGGTCCTTGACTTCAACAATTGGTTTGTCAACTGCTTTGCTCAAAGTGCTGGTTCACCACCCAGTTAATGTATAGATGTAAGCACGTAACGTAGGTACAAGTCCCGGAAAGATCAAGCCGGCGTCAGCAAGAACTATGATAACTGAGGCCATTATTAGAAGAAAGCCTCCGATCACGCCAGGCAACCTCAGCTTCAAGTCATTGAAGGCTCTGAAACTTCCGTCGAATCCTCTTGCTAGCATGGCTTGGTAAACGCGCTCGCCGCGCTCATAAGATCTGCCAATAGAAGTTGAAATCACCCCAGCGACGAGCTTCGCGCTTCGTATGGTACCAATCTTCCCGAAGGTTCTTGCTTCCCTGGCCCTCAGCATTCTTAGAAGCTCGTCAATGGAGAGAAAGATGTACCTGTAAGTGATAGACAACATCATTGTGAACGCTTTTGGGATTTTGAACTTCTGCATACCTTGAATGACCCTTGGGAACTCTGTCGTCAAGAGTAACAGAAT
>JAHPYV010000245.1 GCA_019058495.1 Promethearchaeati archaeon | reverse complement strand
GTTCTTGGAACAAATAGAGAATTTGAAGTCACTTGGATTGGTGCAGACTTAGAGAACAACCTACAGGGTTAGAGGTGATCTAAGAACCGAGGAAATTGAGGATCTTCCGGCATACCACAAACGTCTCCTTTTCTTGATGATGAGCAACGGGCCCTTGTCACCAGAAGAGATCTCGTCGGCTATGGGGCAAAGGTTAAATAGCATTTACTCGAGGCTCTCTGAGCTTAAGCGAATGAACTTGGTTGAACACTCCGAGTATCTCCCCGCTTCCTCAAACTCATTTCATATATACCATGAGTTGACTGAGAAAGGAAGGAAGATCCTGAGAAAACTTGACCAACTCAACCGGATTAATCTGTATATCAAACTAACAATTGAGTATTTACATGACCACAATAACCTTAATGGTGGTCACAGCCGCAACGGAAAGGCCTATGTTGTATTACCTTTCGACGAGAAATCAGTCGACGAGCATGAGGTGTGGGAGTTCATATCGAGAAAACTAGCGAAGCAAGACATAGATACATTCGAGGTCAGGAAGGCGTTCAATCTTCTGCGGCGAACTGGTGTACTATCAGGACACAAATACTACGGTTACATGGCGACTAGTGGCGCATTCGCTACCGCCTAGGATCATCGAAAACAAAAAAAGAGGGGCTGAGGAGAACTAACTCTGCTCTCAATTTGAGGCTAAGCTTCTACTTCGATGCTATCTCAACCGATTGTTAGGCAAACCTCTAAGAGCCTTTTTCAATCTTGCCATCCTTCATATGAATTGTTCGGGTGGCAAATTCACTCATCTCTGCATTATGGGTAACTAGAACCACCGTCGTTCCTTTCTCTTCGTTGAGGTTCTTCATTAGAGTCATTATATCTTTACCGGTCTTGCTGTCAAGGTTGCCTGTTGGCTCATCAGCGAATATTACCTTCGGGCTATTGATGATAGCCCTAGCAATTGCAACCCTTTGCATCTCTCCACCAGACAATTCTCTTGCCCTATGATCCTTCCTCTCAAGCAGATCAACAGACCTCAACATGTCCAAGGCCTTACTCTCTATGTCTTTGGTTTTCATATCAGTAGGCAATAGCGGAGCCATGACGTTCTCCACAGCGGTCATGTCCTGCACCAAGTTGAAATCCTGAAATACGAAGCCAACTTTTTCTCTTCGTAATTTAGGGAACAATCTCTCATCTATAACGGTCGTGTCGATGCCATCGAGAATAACTTTCCCGTTAGAAGGCGAATCCAATCCACTTAGGAGATTCAAGAGGGTGGTCTTGCCACAACCACTTGGGCCAACGACAGCTAGGAATTCTCCTTCCTTTACTTCTAAGGAAACATTCTTGACTGCTATAACAACTTCACGACCACGGTGGTACTCCTTAGAAGCATCCTTGGCTATGATGAGACTATATGATGAAGACTTTTTTGAAGACATTTTTTCAGACCTCCTAGATGTTAGGGCATTCGGAGAGCCTCCATCGGCTTCACTGCAAGGATCCTGTAGTTCGCCAAGAGTATGCCAGGGATCTGAGCAAGTACGACCACCACGAACGATATTAGTAACTGATCTCTGGCAAGAAGAACCTGTTGCATAGCACTCGGGACAAAGAACAGGGGACTGAATGGGTTCCCAGAGAGATAGAAGGCAAGTCCAGTTACATGAATTCCAATTTCTATGAACAAAAGGAACGCGAGAACTGAAACTAAGAGTATCTCGCCAACAATCAAGATCCTTATGTTGCTATTCGACCATCCGATGCATTTCAATGTAGCGATCTCAGTCTTCCTAAAGGTTGTCAAGAGAAAACCATAGATGGTCGCTACTACTATCCCACCAAGGATTGCTATGAATATCTGGAGCGTTCCTCCAGTTAGGAGAAGGTAGGTGACCATGTATGTTACAACCAAATACAGTACAATGAATGCCCAGAACCTTTTTGGTGCACGCCAAGCTAAACGAAACGACTTGGTGAATATCCGAAGACCAGCTTTCACCAATGGATTTCTTCCTCCTTTCGATCAGATGAGCTAGATGACCAGACTCGACTCTGGTATAACTATATTCTTATATTGTTTCTCATATAAACCATACCGTATGTATCCATTCATGATAGGTGAATTCTCTACATGGAAAAGAAAGTCACCACACTTAACAGAGCGATCGAAGAACATGTTCGCGATGGAGACCTCATGATTTTTGGCGGCATGAAAGTTAATCGCGTTCCCATCGCCGCTGTGCATGAAATAATCCGTCAGAGAAGAAGCGGTTTGAGGGTGATGGGTCTTCCGAACCCTCTTCCTACCGACATGCTGTGCGGCGCTGGAAGCCTGAATAGAGTCGAATTCTGCTATATGGGACTGCAGGGGGACAAGGGCTTTGCTCAAATGAGAAACTTCAGGCGCGCTGCGGAAGACGGAGTCATGGAGACGATGGAAGAGATTGGGTGGATAACTATTCAGCAAATACTAGCTGGTGCAATGCAGGTACCTTTCATTCCAGTGAGGGGTCTTGCAGGCACAGGTATAATGGAAGTAAGGAAAGACTTCAAGTTGATCGACAATCCCTTTGGAACTGAGAAGCTTGTGGCTGTTCCAGCTGCGAATCCTGATGTGGCAATCCTTCATGTGCAGCTGGCAGACGAATATGGAAACGCTAGACTGCTTGATGCAGGTTTTACAGAGGCTGAGAAGCTGATTGCACTTGCCTCAAAGAAAGTTATTGTGACAGCCGAAAAGATAGTCTCCCACGAAGGGATACTAGGGAGCACAACTTTGCCATACTTCATGGTTGATGCCGTCGCAAATGTCTCTTATGGAGCATACCCGACAGCTTGCTACAAATACTATGGAGTTGATTGGGACCATTTGAACCTATACACTGAATCCAGTTCCTCTCAGGAAAGCTACCGAGAATATCTCAACACCTACGTCTACGGAACGAAGGATCATCACGAATTCATTGAGAAGGCAGGCGGAAAGAAAGCGTTAGGAAGAACAAACTGGAAGAGGAGTGGACAATAAGAATGAGCAAGTACGCAGAAGACTACACGATAGATGAACTGATCTGCTCCACTATTGCTGGGATGTTGAGAGACAAGGAGATTGTCTTCACTGGAGTGTCATCCCCCATTCAAATAGTTTCAATCTATCTTGCCAAAGCGACTCACGCCCCGAACCTAACTCACCTCACAATTATGGGTGCAGTAGATCCGGAACCTAGGTTGCCACCTGTATCAAGCGCGGATCCTCACTTACTTGAAGGAGCGTTGGGTGCTATCACCCTATCCGACGTGTTCTGCCTTGGGTACAAAGAAAGAGTTGATGTCGGGTTGTTCGGCGCTGTTCAGATAGACAAGCGTGGCAACATTAACAATAGCGTCATAGGGCAATATGAGAGACCCAAGGTTCGCCTGCCTGGAGGTGCGGGTTCTGGATTGATGCTCAAGATTTTCAAGAGATCGATCATATTCAGATCAACCCACGACAAGAGATCGTTTGTTGACGAATTACCCTTCATAACTGCTTGTGGGTGGACAGAAGAAAGT